>CAYNEU010000178.1:0-1773 GCA_964396275.1 uncultured archaeon
TCTAAGATATTTTTTTATATATTAATAAGGAACATAATTTCTATAAGAAAAAATCGTAGCTTGTATGAAAATGATATAACAAAATTTAAAATTCAGTACTTAATTTTCCAAAATAATAAATTCAATTATAAAAAAACAAAAATTTAAAGATTAATTAAATGGTTGGAAAATATGAGCTATAAATTACCAGATGAAAAAGATTTAGAAGCTATGATTGGTATTGTCGGTAAAGAGTATGCCACAAATAATAAAGCTATTACAGCATCTTACTTGGCGAAATCAGTGATGGGTTTAGAAATCTATTATCCCAAAGCGGATAATGACTAAATAGCCAAATCCCTGATATCGTCATTCGGCCAAAATATGTTGAAGAAATTCGAAAAATTCTTGTATATTGTACTCAAGAAAAAATAGCGGTAAGTCCTGTTTCTGGTGGATTATCTGGTGGATTTTCGTGCCCAACAATTAAACCTGGTGGAGTTCTTCTTGATTTGGGAAGAATGAAAAGAATAATTGAAATCGATGAGGAAAATCGATTCGCAATTGTGGAACCTGGAGTAACCATAGGAGAACTCTGGGCATATATGCACAAAAATACTCCTGAATGGGCACCACCAATACCAGATGGAGCACCACCAGCCTCTACAGTTATGGGAGATGCCATTGATAGAGGATTTTCATTATATACTTCAAGTGTGGGGCCACAAGGAGACAATTTTATGTGTGCTGAAGTTGTGTTTGCAAATGGTGATGTTTTAAGAACTGGTTCCTGGGCATTACCTACTGCGAAACCATTCTACAAATATGGACTTGGTCCTGATATATGGTCCCTTTTGATGGGTAGTCAAGGGACTATGGGAGTAATTACTAAAGTAGCAGTAAAGATTTATCCACATCCCGAATTTAAAACTATTGTAGTATGGGGCATGTCAAATCCTTATGATATGCAGAATTTAACTTTGGAAATCCAAAAACAAGAATTTGGAATTGCACATAATACAGTTATGGTCCAAGGTGGAAATTACCCTCTTGTAATGACTCGATGGCCAAAAGATAAAGTACCTCATGATTATGAATTTTATAAAGAGTTAGGGATTTCGAAATGGTGGATGAATTTTGAATGCTGGGCTCAAACACAGGAAGAATTAGATTATGTCACAAATAGAATTGATAAGATGGCAAAGGATTATAAAGCGAATAGAGCTAAAGACCCTGATTCAATAAAACCCCAGGAATTACATCCAAAACAAATCGCAAGTAGATTGAAAAAACCAAATAAAATTGCTGTTCCGTATGGTTTATGGGAAGCGGGTTTCTTATTTATAACTTGGTATACACCTTGGCCAGAATGTGCCCATTTCTGTGAAATATACTGTAACGCAATGGAAAAATATGGTTTTCCCCCTACGATGTGGGTTGCTTCAATTGAACGCGGTCGACAAGCAATTTGTATGCCTATAATTTGCTTTGACAGCACAAAGAAAGAGGAATTAGAAAGAGTTCAAGAATTGAATAGAGAAACTACTGAATATGGTCTGAAGCAAGGCTGGCTTAACTATAGACCAGATCCATATATTCATATCCAAGCTTATTACCAAGCAGGAATGTACTGGAAATATCTGAGGGCTTTCAAGAAGCTCGTAGATCCAAATATGATAATGCATCCAGGAAGACTTGCTCTTCCATAAACAAAGGAGGTTGATAAAAAATGGCTAAAACAGGAATGGAAAGATTAGAAGAATTAAAAAGGGATATTTATAAATGTATTCATTG
>CAYNEU010000179.1:0-2500 GCA_964396275.1 uncultured archaeon
TGTCATATAAGTCATATCAATGATGATGGGTTTTCCTTCTATAGTTGATGGAATCTCTACAGGTCCTTTGTCTAAATCCTTGAACCAGTCGGCTTGATCATCAGTAGTATGAAGAAATAATACTGGTGCCCAAAAAATATAGGTTTTAATTCCGATCAAATTAGTTCCTAGTGCTGTGAGACCTCCGAATGATAATCCCAATACAGCTATATTTTCATAACCTTGATTTTGCACCCATTTATACACTGATTCTACATCTTCAATCTGTTTAAATATGGTAATAGGTACTCTCTCATTTTCACCTGAACCTGTAAAATCAAAAATTAGCCCATCGATACCTACTTCATTACAGGCTTGAGCTAATTTGGGAAAGTGTCCGTTTTCGTATTTATCTCCTGTAAAACCATGACACATTATTAGTATAGATGGATTTTTTGATTCTTTACTTTCCATATAATGGATCCCGTGAAGATCGCTTCCAGTAGTACTTTCAATTATAACTTTTTTTTCAATCATAGGTCTTCCCTAGGTTCGATACTTTAAAAATATTTAATAAAGGATTTTATAATTCATAAAATTATTTTTGGATAATACTTATTATTATTCTTGTTTTTTAATAGATATGGCTGATTTATTTGCAAAAGTAAATGGTATAAAAATTTGTTATGAAATCCATGGTAAAGAAGATCTCTATCCACTTATCTTAGTACATGGGTATGGTGGGAAAAAAACTGAATGGATTGCTCAAGTTGAAGCCTTATCTAAAAAGTATAAAATTATCATATTTGATTTGAGAGGAGCTGGAAAATCAGATCGCCCTAATATGCCATATACGATGAAGATGTATTCAGATGATATAAAGTCTTTGTTAGAATTACTCAAGATTGGAAATACTCATATAGCCGGATTCTCAATGGGCGGTATGGTAGTTCAGCACTTTGTTTTAAATTACCCTGAAATAGTTAATAAAATAATTTTAATCAATACAAATCCAGGTTTTCCTAACAAGAAGGCTCTCGATTTATTTGTAAAAGGAAAAATCGAAAGATATAATATTAGAATAAAAGATCTTGTAAAAGCTTTTCAGGATGGTGCTAGATTTTATTTTAGTCGTAAATTTTGGAGGATGATGGAAGAAGACCCAAAAAGAAAATTTTATGGCATATTTTCTTTTGAAGAACTTATTAAAGATAGTGCTGAAGATATCTCAACTCCACAAGACACTATTAATGGAGCACATGCTTTATCTGAACATTACTCTCATGTAAAACCCTATCTCTATAAGATAACACATCAAACTTTAATTCTGTGTGCTGAAAAAGATAGGGTTGCTCCAATATTAGTTAACAAAAAACTACATGAACTCCTTCCTAATAGCATTTTAAAGGTAATAAGGGGAGCAGGGCACTATTCCATTCTTGAAAAGGCACCAGAAGTAAATCAAATTATTTTAGAATTTTTAGAAAGTTAATTCGGATTTATCTTTGATATATATGAATTCTTAAGAATTATGACAGAATTATTTGCTGAAGTTAATGGAACAAAAATTTGCTATGACATTAGAGGTGAAGGAGAACCTGTTATATTAGTTCACGGTTTTGGTGATAGAAAAGAACATTGGCGTGCTCAATTTGGAGAGTTATCAAAACATTTCCAGGTTATAAGATTTGATAATAGAGGAGCTGGGAAGTCAGACAGACCTGATGGTGTTTATTCGATGGAACTTTTTGCCGATGATATCAATGGTTTATTAGATTATCTTAACTTAAAGAAAACTCACATAATCGGGCATAGTTTAGGTGGTATGATTGTACAAAATTTCGTTTTAAAATATCCAAAAAGAATTAACAAAATAGTATTAATCAATACAATAGCCGGTATCGTCCCTCCAGGAGCTCTACCTGACCAAGGAATTGAATGGTATATAAATAAAGCCATTAAAGATAATAAATCACTACAAAAAGATCCACTAAATTTATTTATCGAACGTGCTAAAAAAAGTTATTCTAGAGAATTTTGGAAACAAATGAAAGAGAATCCAAAAAAGAAGTTTCATAATATCTGGTCGGTAGAGGATCTAGTAGAAGAAAAAACTGCTTATGGTCCAACAGAACGAGATTATTATCACTTAGGTGAAGCTCTAAAAACACATAATACTTATGAACGATTATATGAAATTAAAAATGAAGTTTTAATAATTGCCGCGGATAAGGATAGAACAATTCCTTTGGTAATTGCTCGACGAATTAATGAAAAACTCCCTAACAGTAAGTTTATTGTCATCGAGAATGCTGCCCATCAATCAATATTAGAATATCCTCATATAATAAATCAACATATTATAAAATTTTTAAAATCTTAAAATATAATACAAATAATATTATCCTACTAAATTGATTTATATGACAGAATTGTATGCTGAAGTTAATGGAATAAAAATTTGCTATGAAATACATGGCGAAGGAGAACCCATCATATTAGTGCATGGATGGGGTGGTTC
>CAYNEU010000180.1:0-6631 GCA_964396275.1 uncultured archaeon
ATTTATTAAATCATGAAAAAGAGAGATTTTTAATAAAACAATTAGTTTATTTTCCTGAAATTATTGATACATCTGAAAAAACATATAATATTCATTTAATCCCTCAATACCTACTTAGTTTATGTCAAGCATTCAATTCATTTTATACTTCTTGTCAAGTAATTACTGAGGATAAAGAATTAGAAAAAGCAAGACTATTACTAATATATTGCGTTCAAATTGTCATTAAAACGGGATTAGATATCTTAGGAATTAAGACCTTAGATAAGATGTAAGATATATAACTAAAAAGGAGAAAATATGAAATGAAATTTTTCGAATTTAGCGATATTATCAATAAAGATACTCAATTTGTAATTTTTGGTATACCTTGGGATTATTTAACTTCAATCAAATTACCTAATTCATCAATCGCTCCTGAAAGAATTAGAAATGTGACAAACGATATTGGATGGACAACAGAACTAGGAAATCATATCAATAAGTTTAAAGTAGCTGACGTAGGAGATATTCCTATAGAAAAATACAATGTGGAACAAAATCTCAAAGTAATCAAGAATTATATCAATGATTTATATACCAAGAATGGAAATATTATTCCTATTATGATAGGAGGAGACCATTTTTGTTCTTTTCCTGTAATAAAATCTGTAGGGGATCATTTTAGCAAGAAAGAAGAATTCGGAGTACTTATCTTTGATGCACACTTAGATTTTTACCAAGAATGGGATAAAGGTGTTTATTCACATGCAACTTTAACCCATAGGATATATGATTTAGATTATATTAATAATAAGAATCTTTTCATTGTTGGAGTTCGAGATATTGATATTCCTGAATTAGAAATAGCAGAACAAGAAGAACTAGAATATCTTAGTGCCTATCAGTTACTAGAAGGACTTAATAGATATACAGAACAAATAATCGATTTTTTTAAAAATTCAGGAATTAAGTATTTGTATATTTCTATAGATATTGATGCTTTAGACCCCTCTATTGCTCCAGGTACTGGTTTTGCGATGCCAGGTGGACTTTCTTATCGTGATTTATGGCAAATATTGAAGAAAATAACTGAAAATTTTAAAGTAATAGGATTTGATCTTGTTGAGGTTGCACCCAATTTAGATTTAGAAAATAAAATGACATGTAATTTAGCTGCGAAATTAATTATAGAACTTATTTCATTTATAGCAAATAAACAATAGGTAATGATTTTAATGTCAGAGAAAGATTTTAGAGAAATTTTAAACAATGTAAATCAATTTGAAATAAAAGATAATACAGATATTGTTGAATTGATAAAGTCCTTAAAAGATACGGGATTTAATGCAAAAAGATTAGCTTTAGCATGTGAAATCTACAATGAAATGATAAAAAATTCTGATTGTGTTAAATTTTTTGGATTAGCTGGTGCACTCGTTCCTGCTGGAATGCAAAAAGTAATTTACGATTTTATGAAAGAAGGTTACATTGATATATTAGTAACAACGGGTGCTAATTTAACTCATGATCTCGCAGAAGCTTTGGGATATCATCACTTGCAAGGAGATTTTGAATCAAAACAAATTGATGATAAAGATTTATATAGAGAAGAAATTAACAGAATTTATGATGTTTATATGCCAAATAAAGTATATGAAGGCATTGAAAATTTTGTTTCAGAATTAGAAATACCCGATAATCAGATGTCTGTAAGTTCTTTTTTAAGATTCCTCGGAGATCAATTACCTAAGGATTCATGTTCAATTCTGAGAATATGTTCTGAGATGCAAATACCAATTTTTTGCCCTGCTTTTACGGATTCTGGTTTAGCATTACAACTAGGATTTCACCATCAAAAACTGAATTTAAATCATTTTACAGATATGCTAAAAATGGTAAATTTAGCATGGGATGCGAAGATTGCTGGTGTATGTATTGTTGGAGGAGGAGTTCCAAAGAATTTTATTTTGCAATCATTACAATTCAGTCCGAATTCTGCTACCTATGCTATTCAAATCACAATGGATCGACCTGAGCCTGGAGGATTGAGTGGTGCTACTTTAAGAGAAGCTATTTCATGGGGCAAAATAAATGAAACTGCTAAATATTCAACACTTATTTCTGATGCTACAATCGCTTTACCGATTATACTATGGTTTTTAAAAAAAATAAATAGGAAGATTAAAGTTTAGAATACTCCTTTCAGCTTCTGATCAATGGTTTGTGTATCGGTTCCAAAAATCGTATCAAGATTTTGTTTAAAAACCTTAAATTGAGATACTTCAGATAGATTCTTTCCTGAATTCAGTGTTTTAAATTCTTTACTTACCTGTTTCAATAAGGGGTGAATAATTTTACGAATGTATCTTTCAATTCTTTTTTCTTTGTCCAAAATAGCATAAGAAATTATAAGTTCTGGTTCAAAGCTATCTTCAGCATTAATTTCATCTTCAGTAAAAGCAATTAAAAATTTCTTTCCTTCAAAATATTCCACTATATCTTTAGAAAAAGTTGATTGAGCGAAATTTAAAATAGCAGTAAGAAGACCACTTCTCAAATCAGTATCTATTTTTCCTTTTGATGTTTTATGATAACTCTTTTTTACTAAAGTAAATCCTCTGAATAACAAACCTGCTTCTCGAACAACCATTTTTAAGTATTTTAAATTTATTAATTAAATTTTTGAGTATTATCTACTACAATTGTTTTCAATTCAATATTTTAATTATAATAGTTTTAAATAATAAATCCTTTGATCATTTTCCTAATTGATTTAACTTTATATATTTAATAAAAAATATTATTTATCTAAAATTTCTTTTAGATATGATTACTAAAGAAAAAATTAAGTTATGCGCTGAAAATATTACCAAAAGTGTAAACATAAAAAAAGAAGGCGAATTCATTCTTATAAAAGGTGCTATCTATTGTCAGAATCTCCTAGAAGAAATAGGTTTAAGTGTTCTTAGAAAAGGAGGAATTCCACATATTACCTCTGTAAGTGATTATTTTGAGGAATCAATGTGGCAAGATGATCAAATTAAAGTGAAAACATTACAAAACCCGCCACTACATTATCTGGAAATGCTTAAAAAAACCGATGCGTACATAGTAATTGAATACCCCGAAGATCCTTTGATTCGTAATAATGCTCCAGAAAAAAAACTTAAAGCTTATCAGAAATCAGTTGCTCCATTACGAGATATATTATATGGGCTTAAGGACGAATATGCACCGGGAAAAAAATGGTGTTATGCTGCTTGGCCTTCAAAGAAAGCAGCAGATTTCTATAATATTGATTATGAATTATTTGAAAAATTCATTGTTGATGGGATGAGCATTCCATCAGAAGAATTAACTAATATTACTAAGAATTTAGGAAAGTTTTTCGAAAAAGCTAAAAAAGTATACGTGAAAGATAATTTTGGTACAGATTTTTGGGTTTCCATAGAAAATCGAGCAAATATTCTTGATGATGGATTACTCTCTGACGAACAAATTGCTTTAGGTGACTTAGGAGGTAATTTGCCTGCAGGTGAGGTCTTTTTCCCTCCGAATGAAAAGCAAGGAGAAGGTAAAATTTTTTGTCCATTAACAATTGAGAGGTATTCTAATAAAATATTGAAAAATATAGAACTTAATTTTAAGAATGGTAAATTATTGATGAATAAGGTTTCTGCCGATAATGACTTAGACATCTTAATTGAGGCTTTTAAACAAAGTGAAAAAATCGATAGAGAAAATAAAGTACCAGAATTAAGGACTTATAACGTTGCTGAACTAGGTATTGGGTGTAATCCTGTTATAAATAAAGCAATTGGATATATTCTTACAGATGAAAAAATTAATGGAAGTGTTCATGTTGCTTTCGGATCCAATAAATTCTTTGGAGGAACATCAAGATCTCAAATGCATTGGGATTTTGTTACTGAACCAAAGGCTAACATAACCGTAGAATATATGGATGGTTCCAGAAAAGAGATAATGGAGAATGGAAAATTAATTGATGATTAACTTTTATTAATTTATTACACAATAAATTCTGCCTGAAAAAATTCTTCTAAAAATTGAATAATTTTATCTAAAACTCTTTTTTTAAATGTAATACGATCTGTTTTGAAATTATATTCCAGAATAGTAGTCTCTTTTTCAGTCGAGATGCCTATAAATACTAGTCCTACGGGTTTTTCTGGCGTCCCTCCAGTTGGACCGGCAATACCACTAATTCCAATTCCAATTTCGACATTAGAGAGAATTCTTATATTGTTAGCTAATTCCTTTACAACATTTTCTGATACTACACCAAATTCCTCTATTGTTCTTGGATCTACATTGAGTAGATCTATTTTTGCTTGATTGCTATAACAAATAATTCCTCTTTCGAAGACTTTTGATGCTCCAGAAATATTAGTAAACATATGTGATACAAAACCACCCGTACAGCTTTCAGCAATAGAAATCTTTATATTTTGCCTTGAAAAATCACTAATGAGTTTTTCTATTCTTTTTAAAATATCCATGATATTAATTACCGTTGAATCTCAAACTTTTTCCCGCATGACCCACAAAATACTGCCCCTTCATTTAAAGAATTTCCGCAATGGGGACAATGCCATTTTATTATGGATTTTTGAGAAGGAGCTAAAACTTTATAAATTTCAGGTTCTTTTTCTCCAAACGGTTTATATTCAAGGTTTTTTTCAGAAGTTTTATCAAAACATCTTGGACAATAATTTTTCTTCTGTAATCCATAATATATAAGATAGGGATTGATTATCAAAAAACCCCACATGAAAAAGATAAAAAGAAAAATCTCTGATAAAATTGAAAAAGATATTATAGTAATTGAGGTAAATATAATCAACATTAATATTGCAAAAATTCCAAATATTCTAATACTAAATCTCGGTCGAGTAGGAAACACATTCATGCAACAGCTCTGGCAAAAAACCATATTGTTTATATCTTGAACCATAAATCTCAATGTAAAGATTTAAAATGAGTTGTTATTATTTATATAAATTAATAACAAATAAAATTAAATAAAAAAATATTATTGTATACTTTTGAAAAATATTGCATTAAAAACAGAATTAAACAAAATTAATTGAACGAGTGATTTAAATGGGAAAAAATGATGTTGCTAAAGGATTTGTATTCAAAATAACGGTTATTGGTAATGGTGCTGTTGGTAAGACCTCCTTAATTAAGAAATATACTCAGGGTAGCTTTCAAAAAGATTATATTAAAACATTAGGTGCCCAATTTTCGAAATATGACGAAGAAATAGACGGGGATAATTGTAAATTATTTTTTTGGGATATTGCAGGGCAAGATGAATTTAACTTTATGCGTCCTACATTTTATAAGGGCAGTAAGGCTGCAATTATAGTATTTTCTCATACTGATGAAGATAGCTTTAATAATATAGTTGATTGGCATGAAGATATTAAAAAATACACCGGTGATCTCCCTATTGTTTTATTTGGTAATAAAACTGATTTAGTTGATGAAAAGAATTTAGATGATCAAAATATAAAAACACTAGTGAAAGAAAGGAACTTTCTTGGTTATTATAATACATCTGCAAAAACCGGACAGGGGGTTTTCGAAGCATTTCAGGCAATAATAAAAGAGTTATACAACAAATATAAAGAAGAATAGAACATGTTTGATGATATCAATCAAGGATATCCAAAAATTTTATTTTTCTCGTCAAATCATTGTGCTCCTTGCAGACCAGTCGAAGAAATGTTAAAGAGAATAAATATTTCACTGTTTGGTAAAAAATTACGAATAGAAAAAATATCAATTGATCTTGAAGAGAATCATCAATTTACTCAAGAATATCGTATTACTTCCGTACCCACATTAATTATAGCTGATAAAAGAATATCCGTAAATATTCAAGAAGAAGAAATCATAGATGCGATACTTTATGCGTTTATATCTTCGGTTAAATTATAATTAGAAAACAAAAATAAAAAATAAAATAAAATATATATTAAAATAAAGTGAACATTAATGGATAGGCAATTACTCTCTAAAATACTAGCCCAAATGAGAAAAAATTTAAAAGAGGGCAAAGCAATTGGAGATATGAAAGTTGGTGCTTTATTAGCATTAGGTCACCAACTAGAGGCAATTTTTTACTATTTAGGCCATGAATTAGGAAGTACCTTAAAGATTAAGCCCGTTAAGGATATATATCAAATTCCGGAGGAATTAAAGCGAATTATTAACGAATTTAATCTTGGATCAGTTGAGATAACTGAAAGTACAGATGAAATCATACAATTAAAACTAAAAGACCATTCATCTATAAAAGATCTAATTAAAAAAGGAATTAAAACTACAGGAAGCTTCTGTTCATTTGAAGCGGGATTATTAGCAGGTGTTGTGGAAAAACTAAGCGATCGTCATTGTTTTGCTCAAGAACTCGGATGTAGTTTACAAACCGGTGAGAATTACTGTACTTTTATGCTCGTTTTCCAGAAGGATTAATTCTATAATTTATTTTTTTGCTACTATTTTTTTAGGAAAAGTTATTGACTCTAATAAAAGTGTACTAGCTAATTTTAAAATGTTATTAGAAAATTATTAATAAGTATAAACTATATTTTGAATATAAATTAAAATTGTAATTTTA
>CAYNEU010000181.1:0-6535 GCA_964396275.1 uncultured archaeon
AATCAACCAAATATTCTCCTTTTAAATCCTCATACAATTCTTTTTTATTATCTTTTAATAGTTTGAATATTTCTTGCAGTTCTTCTTGGAAGCTTATTTTCTTACCTTCAGCATCAGAAATTTCAAGTATAACTTTATTTTGTAGAAATTTTTCAAAAACTAAATTGATATCATAAATATTAACATGTGTTTCTTTAAAGAAATCTAAAAGATGATGTAAATAAAGCGCTTTAATATAGCCTTTTTTATTTTTATCTTTCTCGTAAAAATACTTTAGTTGACGAAAAATGATACTATCGTTGTTAACTTCAAAAGCTATTTCATCTTGTTTATAATAAGTCCAATTAAATCCATAATCAAGGGCTCTATTCACCAAATCTGCTATATCTTTTTTAATTCCTACTTTTTTAGCCCACTTATTATGAATAATCCAATTAGGAATTTTTTAATCACTTTTTATATACTTTTTTTTCTTGAAAGATAAAAAAAATAAAAAATTATAGTTCGTTAAATAAAATTAAGAATTCATAAAAATTAAAAAATTAACTAGAGTTTTATCAAAATAATGGTAAAAAGTAAAACAAAGTTCCCAAAGGAAGGTAAATTTGTAATTGCTAAAGTAACTGAGGTACAGAACCAATATGTTTACGTTGATTTAATTGATTTCGATGGTTTGGACTCTGAGGAGTGTGCTAGAGGTATGATCCATATCTCTGAAATAAGTTCTCGCTGGATCAAAAATATACGCAATTTTGTTCGTATTGGTCAAAGAGTAGTTCTGCGAGTATTAAGAGTAGATGCAGATAAAGGGCATGTGGACTTATCCTTGCGAAGAGTCAATTCAGCTCAAAAAGAGATTCGAATGAAGGAATGGAAATATGCCTTAAAGTTTGAAAATTTACTCCAATTTCTCACAGAAACAGAAGGTATTAATATGACTCTGGACGAAGCGTATGAATTAATTGGATTTCCAGTGTTAGATCGTTTCGAGACATATCAAGAAGCTATTGAAAGCCTTAAAGAAAGTGGAAAGGAAATTTTATCTGACTTAAATGGCATTACAGATGATACAAAGAAAGCTTTATTAAGAATCATTAATGAAAATGTAAGTATTTCTACTGTAAACATATCCGGTAAGGTAAAACTTTCATTTACTTCAGAAAACGGGATAGAACATATTAAAGATTCTTTAATAGAAGCATTAAAAATAATAGAACCAAAGGAAACAAGAAATATTACCATCAATTATATTGCAGCACCATTTTATCGATTAGAAATAGTTTCAAAAGATTATCTTGATGCAGAAAATATTTTATCTGATGCATTAGAAATTATTGAACAAAATGCAGAAAAAAATAATGGGACGTTTGAGTTTATTCGAGATTAAAAACTTAAAATATGAAAGTAGTATTAACAATGACAAAATACCTCCAAAGATGTAATAATTGTAATAAATATGGATTACAGAATCCTGAATCAAAGTGTCGTTATTGTGGAGGGATGTTAATAAATCCAAGACCACCAAAGTTTTCTTTAATAGATAAATATGGAAAGTATCGATTAGAATATTTTAAGGAAAATTTTGAGAAGAAGTTTAAATAAAGTCAAGGAAGTTCTATTTTTTCAGCAAATTTTTCAATTATTAGAATTTTAGCGTTTTCCTGAGGGAGATTTGCAATATCTTCTTCTTTGAAAGGTCCATAATTTATAAGATCAACACCTACTAAAGGAGGAGTGGTTCTTAAAAATCTTATGAGTGTATAATTAATTTTTTCTTGATCGCTTTTATTTTTATATTCAAGAATAATAGAAGGTTTCTCCTCTTTCGTTATTGGTTCCTCTTCAAAAATAGATTTTACTTCTGTTTTTGGCTCAATCAAGATATCTGATGGAACTTGATCTTCTTTAAATAGCGATATAGCTAATACTTTTTGATATCCTTTAATAGACCTTACTAAATTTTCATATAGCAATTTCTCAGATTCAATAGCGTTATCGATATAAATTTCATTTAGAGCTAATGCTGAGTTTATTATCTTGAGTTCTCTAATCTTCAATAGATCATTAAATAAATAATTTATATTATCTTTGTAGGAATCAAATACACGCTGCTTTATGGCATCCAATTCTTTTTCTTGATGCTCATTAATAAAATCCAAAATCTTTATGTAATCATTGAAAGTATCTTGACTTAATTCAGTTATATCTGTATTTTGGAACTCTTTAAGCCAATGTTGATAGAGTTTTTCATATTCTTTTTGCAATTCCATAAATATCGAATTTTTAAGAGTTATATAATAAAAAAGTGTTGTGAGTTTAAATTTTTTAACTTAAATGGTTTTAGCTACTCCTTTACATAGTAAAAAAACAGCAATATGATGAGGAACTTCAATTTTCTCTCCTTGGGTGTAAGGTCCAAATGTTTCCCCCTTAATTTTTGTTGCTGGTATTTTAGCTTCAATAATTTCTATCTTTTGGGTGATCTTTTTTTTGCTTTCAAATACAACGGGATCTAACTTTTCATTCAACTCATTTAAGGGATTAAAATTATCGAGATCATCGGGATAAAGTTCTTGGACTTTAAAACCTGTTTTTCCATGCAATGAACCAGGATAACGAATAAGTCTATGAATATCAATAGATACGGGCTCATCAATCTCTGTCCCAATCATACCAATAATCCCCTCTAAGAATGTAGACCAAGTTTTAAGTCCAAAACCTTCGATATTCCATATATTACTATCATTTTGTGAGATAGATTGTAAAAAATCTTCCTTGGAATTTAAAAAACTTCTAATTGCATCGGCTTTCAATCCAAAAGTAATTAATAATCTTCGGATTTTATCATCAGTGTAATTATGTAATATCTTATCAATTTTGTTTGTAATTTTTTGAGACCAACCAATATTTTCTCTTGATAAACCATAAATAACATTGCTTATTTCTCTTAAACCTAAAATCTCAAGAGATATATTATTGCCTGATACATACGCAGCAATTTCTCTTCTTTCTTCGCCAGATAAAGTTCTCACTTCTGCATTTTCTATTTTTAAATGATACCCACGATGTCCTGAAAAAGCAAGTTTCATTTGGTTCAGGGGCATTCCAAAATCAGGAATCAGAAAATTGTAAATCAACTTCATTAACTCTTTTTTAGCAATTTCTAAACATTCATCACAAATCCAAGTTAGTTGTTTTAATTTTAGTTTTTTACATTTTGGGCATTTTTTTACCATACCTGTCCCAGTATTACCACATTCAATACAATACCAAATATCATGATTATTTTTACAGGGAGTATAAAAATGGTCTACATCAATATCAAAGATTAAATCACAGCCTTGATATTCTTTATTATTCATATCCGTATTATCTGGCTGTAAATATATTGTTCCGCTTGAATATATATGTCTGGGTCCTTCATTTATTATATATTTTACTAAACTATCAAAATTACTGAAACTCATGTGTCTCTTCATAACAAATTGCTTACCCCATGGAATAAAGCCGAATTCTCGTTTATCAAATAAACTGACTATAGGGATTTCTTTTCCTTTTTCCTTATAATATGCTTGAAATAACCGTTTTAAATATGCTACATTACTCATCTTCTTTTTTCGATCCCTTTATCATATAGTTCTTCCATTTGGCCATTCGATATTGCTTTATTTGGGTAT
Source organism: uncultured archaeon (assembly GCA_964396275.1). Lineage (GTDB taxonomy): Archaea > Asgardarchaeota > Lokiarchaeia > Sigyniarchaeales > SOKP01 > Loki-b32. The sequence continues at coordinate 3,678 of CAYNEU010000181.1, forward strand.
ATGCTAATGGATGAGCTAGTTTCTTTCTTTCACTTGGTTCTTCTGCTCCATAACCTGTCAAACATAGTTCATCTTTATAACTCACCGCCATACACAAATTTAAAGATTTCAAAGTTAAACATTTATATGGAGTATAACGCTTTTTTTTCGCGAAATTGACTTGATAAAATGTTTTTTCTCTGTCAAAATCAGGTAATGTAGAAAATAAATCTACAACTTTCTCTATAGGATAATCAAGAGCAAGTAAAAACCAAACAATAAAAAGTCTTTCATTATGAATTAAGTTTTGACCTTCTTGTGTTTTCCTAAGAATTTCTTTTACACATGGAGGATAAAGTGAAATAATATCTTCCTTATCTTCGAAATCTATTTTAAATACATATTCGAATTCTTCTTTCCGTTCAATCCAAGCAGTTAAAATTTTATCAAATATTTCTTTAAATTCTTTTATCTTTGATACCTTTTCTAAAAATACATTTAATGAAGCCTTATCATCTGTTTCTTTAATAAGAAGTTTAGATCTTACGTATTCTTGTATTAAACGTATTAATCTCTTATTTCGAATGAATACAAATCCCTCGGAAAGAGAATTATGGACTAATTTTCTATATTCATCTCTTAAATTTGAAGTAAGTTTCAAATAATCAATATAATGAACCATAAAATTAGTTACCACATTTTGATGTTGATCTTTTATAATAATCCTACCATAATTGACAGGTGGATTATAATACTTTATTCTTAGCCCTAAATTTTGACAAATATCATATATAGTTGAATGATTTTTTTCTTTAATTAGCTTATTATAAGTTATTTTTGAATAAAGATTTGCAACTCTATTAGTAATCATTTGATTATCTAAAGCATAAAGTAAGAATTTTAATAAGAAATAAATGTAAATATTTAAACTATCAGTCTTATATTCAGAAATTTCTTCCAAATTATCAAATGCCGCATAAAATAGTTCTAAAATTCGTTCTTTAAGTTCATTTCCAAACTGTTCTGAGAATGCTTCAGAAATAAATTCAGATGGATCCTTTAAAGCTATTTCTGAATAATAATCTTTTAAAGAAGGGAGCCACGGATATCTTTTTATTATGTCATAGATGTCGCTCATTGCCCAAAAGTTCTCTTCATTTAAATCTAAATAATTAAAGGTTAAAAAAAATGATGGGACCAAACTTTAATAGATTAAGAGTAAAATAATTTACTGATAATTTTAATAAATCTATTAATAAACTAATAAATATGTCAATTTGTATGATTATTGCAAATTCGTTCCTTAATATTTGCAGTTTATACTCATTTTTTGATTTTGGATTAAAAAATAAACACAAAAAATATGCAGAAAAAACTCAAAAAATGGAACTTTTTTGAAAAATAAATGCAAAAAAAAGTATTAAACATGAATTAATAATATTTTTTTTTAAATTGATTTCAATTTTATCTTTAAATTAACTTTTAACTCTAATAACTTTAAATTTAGAGTTCTCTGATTCTAAATTATCTAAATTTATATCATTAAAGATATTAAGGATACGTATGGTTCCTTTTATGGGTTTTAAATCTTTATCTTCTGATATAATCTAATTTTTAATTAAGATAATTTAGTTTGAAACTCAAGAAAAATTATTCATAATTATAAATGTAATATGTTTGAGTTATTTTTTTGAATTATAAATGAAAATTATTGAGCTTTATAAATATATAGGAAAAATTTATAGTAAGTTCATCTAAAAGAGAACTTTAAAACAGAAAGAAATATTGAAAGAATGATACATAATAAAGAAATAAGGGATCTCTATAATAGTGTTGGTTTACGTCTTAAAAGGAGGCATATTAACCAAATTTATGATAAGGAGGCTCATTATAATTGGCTGAAAAATATGGTAGAAGGAATACCACAATCCTATCCCTATTTAGATAGAGAAGATGGCACATCTTTTCAAGATAGGTATTTAAAGATGCAAATGAAATTAAGGTATTTTAAACAGTCAAAATTACGAAAAACTAAGTATAAAGTTTTTAAAAATATTGTTATAAATTATCCTCAATGTGTTGATCAACCATTAAGAGAACGAGATAATACACTTTTAAGTGATTATGAAAAAAAAAGATGGAAGAGTCATTTAAAACATCCACTTATAAATCAATTAAAAATTAGAGATGCAAAAATCGTATCATTCGGAGTAGGAGGGATAGGATCAAGTATGTTATATTCATTAATATATTCTGGTGTTCAAAACATTAGAATTGTTGATTTTGATGAGGTAGGTCCCTCAAATTTGAATAGACAATCTCTCTATACTCCGACTGATATTGGAAAACTAAAAAATAGGATAGCTCAAAAAAGATGTCTTGAGATGAACCCCCATTTGAATATAAAATCATATAATTTAAAAATTGAATATCCCATAGAACAAAATCTCTTAAAAAGAAAAAATGGCAATATTCCTAACGAATTTCATAAAGTCGAAAAATTGATAAAATGGAGTGATATTGTTGGTAATCTTGTTGATTTTTATGGTGCTCCATACTTAATTAATGATCTATGTATAAAATATCGTAAACCATATTATTGGGCATTAAATAATCACTCATTAGGAGAGATTTTTAGTTTTTCTCCGAATGAAAATTCAGCTTGCTTACGGTGTATCTTTGGACCTCTGGACTTCTTCTATAAAACACAAGTATTACGTTACCGCACTCCAACCACAAAAACAGCAGGTTCTGTATTAGGAGCTACGGTATTCAACACGGGGAGCTTTATTGCAAGCATGATTATAAATGATATATGTGGTATAGAAGATCAATATCATGGAAAATATTTGTTATTCGATTCTGATAAATTTAAGATA
>CAYNEU010000182.1:0-2752 GCA_964396275.1 uncultured archaeon
ATAAATACTGGATCAACTCTTCCAGAACACATAACGCGAATAACTCTGACATTTGTTGGGTATTGGATTCGACTAACACCTGCTAAGTCTGCTCCAGCATAAGAGCACCAATTACATAAAAAACCTAAAATTTTTGGCTCAAAGACCATTTATTCTCCACCTCCATAAGTTGCAATTTCAGCAATAATTTGATCGCTAGTAAAGTGGTGTATGGTTATTGCATTTTGCGGACAACTAGCACCACATACTCCACACCCTTTACAAACAACTTTATTAACTACTACGGTATCTGTTTCCTCATCTTTAGATATTGCATTATAGGGACAAATCTTAATACACGCTTCACATCCCACACATAAATCTGTATTGACTTCGGCTGTAGAACCTTCTACTTCTAGCATTTCTTTCGAGAGGATTGTACTTGCTCTAGAAGCTGCCGCATTTGATTGTGATATTGATTCTGAAATATCTGCTGGCCAATGAGCAGAGCCACATACGAATATACCGTCTGTAGCGAAATCAACAGGTCTTAATTTTACATGAGCTTCTAAAAAGAAGTGATTCTCTTCTAATGGTACTTTTAACATTTTAGCTAACTGCTCTGAATCTTCATTAGCAACAAGAGGCATTGATAATACAACAAGATCATAGGGAAATCCAATAACTTGATTCATAAATTCATTATAGACCTCAATACGATCTTTTTTAATTGTTGGAGGCTTCTCTGGTAAATATTTTATAAATAATATTCCCATTTCTCTTGCTCTTCTATAATATTCCTCATAAACAACACCTTGAGTTTGAATATCTCTAAAAATTATATTAACATTAGCATTTGGATTATGTTCCTTAATTAAGACTGCGTTTTTAAGAGCAGTCATGCAGCATATATTTGAACAATATTTTCGCTCTTCATTTCTACAACCAACACATTGAATCATAGTAATATTAGTGGTATTGATTGTATTCTCTTTTAATAAGCCCTCAAGTTCTAATTGACTTATTATGGTTTTTCCATTATAATTATAGTATCCTTCTGGTGATAAAGCTTTTGCGCCTGTAGCAACAATAATAGCTCCTGCTTCAATTTCTATAGTTTTTTTATTTTGGAGAATAATTACTTTAAAGTTCCCTACATATCCTTCTATTTTTTCTATCACAGTAGACTTATATACATCAATTTTTTTATGATTCTCTACCAAATTTCTTGTTTCTAATATATTTGAAGCATCTTCATTAGTAGGATATACTTTATTTAAATGTCTAATTAATCCTCCTAATTCAGAATCCTTTTCGATTACACTTACTTTAAAATCTTGGTTTGCTAAATTTAATGCAGCATTCATTCCTGCGATCCCGCCACCTATTACTATAGCAGAAGGTATTACACCAACTTGCATTTTTTCTAATGACTCTAATAGAGCAGCCTTATAAACACCCATTCTAATGAGATCTTTAGCTTTTTCGGTGCCTTTTTCTGGCTCTTTCATATGAACCCAAGAATCTTGATCTCGAATGTTTACCATTTCAAATAAATAAGGATTCAAACCTGCTTCTTGACAGGTTGATCTAAATAGAGGTTCATGAGTTCGAGGAGAACACGATGCTACAATAACACGATTTAAATTATGTTCCTTTATATTTTCTCTGATCTCACTTAATCCAACTTCTGAACAGGTATAAAGGTTTGCAGCACTATATACTACATTAGGTAAAGTTTTGGTATATTCTGTTAACTCCGAAATATCTAAAACACCACCTATATTAGTACCACAGTGACAAATAAAAACGCCAATTCTAATATCATCATCCGTCATTTTTTTACACCTTCATCACAATTTCAGCAGCTTTAGCGGCTGCTCCACTTGCATCAATTACTGAATTTGGAATATCCATTGGTTCCCTACAAGCACCACAGAGAAAAATTCCTTCTTTAGAGGATTTTTGTGGTTGGTAACTCTCTGCTTTGAAAAAGTTAAAATCATTTATTTTAATTCCAAGGATTTTAGCTAATCCTCCAGCATCTTTTTTAGGTATCATACTAGTAGCTAAAATTACTAAGTCAAATTTAACTTGTTTCACTTGCGAAGTATTAATATCTTCAAATATAATTAGAGGATTTCTTTGATCATCTTCTAATATCTTCGCTACCTTTCCTTTAATGTATTTAATAGCGTATTCATCGCCTCCCCTTTGAATGTATTCTCGAAAACCTTTACCAGCAGCTCTAAGATCAATATAAAATATTGAAGTATCTATTTCATTATCATGCTCATAAGCTATCATTGCTTCTTTAGTGGTATACATACAGCAACAAGATGAACAATATGGATTATTTTTTATATCCCTTGAACCTACACAATTAATAAAAGCCAGTTTTTTAGGCTCATTTTTATCTGATGGTCTCGTCAAATGTCCTCCCAAAGGTCCAGAAGCACTAATTAGTCTTTCAAATTCTAGAGCAGTAACAACATTGGGATATCGACCATATCCTAAAGATTCGAGATTTTTTGGATCAAATATATCATAACCTGTCGCTACAATGATTGATCCCACATTTAATTCCATTTCTTCATCCTTTTGATCGAAATCGATCGCTTCTCTTTCACACACTTTTTCACAAATCCTGCAAGCGTTTTTTGTGAAAAATAAACAGTTTTCTTTATCTATAGTCATTATTGAGGGAACACCTTGAACATAATCAATATAGATTGCTCTACGTTTTCTTAATTTCATATCAAATTCATCGTCT
>CAYNEU010000183.1:0-8382 GCA_964396275.1 uncultured archaeon
ATTCACTCTTCGATATTTTAATGAGTAGATATCAATTATACTTCCTTTTATGATACCTGCAAATGCTACAATCAACATCGGAAATGCAATTAATGCAACTATTCTATGAGTGGTAACATTAGGTTGTGTTAATACAAACCATAAGAATAATACTGAAAAATTTACATAAATAATTCCCGATAAAATCTTATTAAGTTTTCCATAATTTTCATACCTCTTTTTTTCGAGAACGCTGATAATATTTAAAATACCCAAACAAGTCAAAGACGCAAATGGATAGACTATAATGGATAAAAGAGCTTCTAAAGGGAAAAAGATGGCAAAAAGAAGAAAACAAATAACTAACAAAAAAGTAATATAGTCGTCAGCACGAATCTTATTTTTATCTATCAAATCTAAATCCATAATTTATGTATCACTCTCATGAGTATTTATTATGAATTATATAATAGTTTCTTTAGTTTTTATTTATCGCTATTAATTATTCTGAACATTCAAAATATTAAAACAGATTAATTAGTTTTGAATATAAACTTACTTTCTCTTTTTACAAGAATAAAATAATATAATTACCGATTATAATTAAAATCACAGCAATTATAAACCTTTTACGGAACTTTTCTTTCAAAATTAAAATTGAAAAAATTTGTTGAACCATAGGTGTATTTGCCGTAAATGTGGATGTTAATATCAATCCATTAATCTCTGCTGCTTTAATATATATAGAATCTGCGAAACCTAAAGATAATATCCCTGCTATTCCGATGTATATAAAATATTTTAAATTATTCCTATTTTCATTTTTAAATCCAGCATAGTACTCGCGTTGAAATAAACCTAATATCGCTATCGTGATCATGCCAAAACCTACTCTAAAGAAATTAGAAATAAACACATCTCCAGTTAAAATTCTAGCTTGGTTAAATGAAACGTAAGCAAGCGCCCAGAAAAATGCTGTACCAATTGCTAACAAAACGCCTATAATTAAATCTTCCGAAATTCTTTCTCTTATACTCTTCTTTATATCAGTTTTTTCAGACTTATCTTTTGTACTTAGAATAAAAACACTTGAGAGTATTAAGGCGCCACCCAGTATAATTGAAAATGTGATTTCTTCACCAAAAAGGGAAAAGGAGAAGAATATTACAAATACTAGTGAGATTTGCACGAGGGGATAAGTGCGTGAAGCATCTATTTTTTTTAATGACATGTAATACATTAAATCTCCAATTGTCACACTAATTCCTGAAATCAAACATGCAATTAAATATGAAATTAATTCTGAATTATTTAGATTTCTTAGAATAATATAATTACCAAATATTAAAGAGAATATGAAGGTTCCAAGGGTAGTACAACACAATCTAAAAAGTAAATTAGCTTTTGGTTGTGTTTTTTCCAAACCTTTTTTATAGACGAGGGAAGCTAATGCCCATGTAATTATTGCATCAAGAGTGAATATATATCCAATTAATTCAGCCATTTAAAAATTATTATTTAAAATAATTTTAAAATTATTGTTTTTATTTCATTGATTTTAATTTTGATAAAAAGTCTCTTGTTGGAGCTTGGTTAAATAGGAACATATTAACTACCTCATCTCTGATATGATCGTCAGTTTCAGCTAAGTGGAACATATTGTTAAGATTTACACCATTGTTTTCATAAAAAAAATCTACTATTGAGACTTTCATTTTATAATTTCTAATAATTTTTTTGATATTTGGATAAGATTTATAACCCTTGAGAGTTTGACTAGAAATATCCTCATTTTCTAATGCATTGATTGCAGTATCCCCCGCAGCCTTTCCAGAAACTACAGAAGCATGTATTCCTTCACCACTTATAGGTGATACAAAACCAGCCGCGTCACCGATGATCATAATATTATCTTTATATAAACTCTTCTCTTTAACTCCTAATGCAGGTATTGGATATGCTCCCCTCCAAACCTCTTTATAATTTTTATTTGGAAAGAATTTTTTTAAATTTGGATCATTAATAAACTCCTCATAAACCTGGTTCAAATTATAATTAATATTAGCCTCCATCCAAGTACCACAACCTATATTGAACTGCGTTTCATCTAAGGGAAATATCCATCCATATCCTTTATATCTCCTAAAAAATAATGAAATTGCAGCTTTGTCTAATAAATTATTTCCTTCCATTATTGCACATTTACATAAACCTATTTCATCAATTTTCCACTTTTTTTTCAATCCAGATAAATTTACTAATTTTGAACTCATCCCATCAGCAATTACTATAATTTTTCCTAAATATTCTTTAATTCCATTTGGAGTTTTAGTTCTTATTCCAATTTTATGATTATTCTTAGATATAAAATCAAAAGAAAGATTTTTGTCAAAAAGCTCAGCTCCAGCATCTATAGCTATATTTCTTATGAAATTATCGAATTCTAATCTATCTACTGTCAATGAAGGTTCTGCTATATCCTTCCAGGAATACTCTAACTTATGATAATCTCCAGAATAAATTGTTATTCCGGTAATAGGCATTAAATCTAATTTTCGTAATTGAGGGTAATACTTAAAAACTCTTGAACTTACAGCTCCTCCGCATGGCTTACGCCAACTGGTATCTTTTTCAATTAAAGCGACTTTAAATCCACTTTTTGTCAAAACTTCAGCACATTTTGAACCGGCTGGTCCCGCTCCGGAGATTATTACATCATACATCTTAAATCTTTAAAACATAGATTTTGTATACTAATTAATTGATTCGATCATAAAAAACTTAATGATAGAATGATTACAAATTAATAAAAAATTAAAAAAAATTATAAAAACAAGAGTTCTTTAATGAAATTATGAGAAAAGAAGATTTATTAAAGCCAGCTGATTCTGAATTTTTGGGAAATTCTATAAGTAGTATTTCAAAATCTCAAAAAAATAATGCTCAAACTTTAAAAACAGGAACAACTACAGTAGGATTAACAGTTAAAGACGCCGTTATATTAGGTACAGATAAAAGAGCTACAATGGCTTATTTTGTAGCAAGTAAAATTGCTGAAAAGTTGTATAGAATTCAGGATCATATCTGGATTACTACTGCTGGTGCTGTGGCGGATTGTCAATTCCTAGTTGACGTTTTACAAGCTGAAACTACAATTTATCAATTAGGACACGATAATAAATCCATGTTAGTAAAATCAGCTGGAAAAATGTTATCAAATATTTTATACCAAAATAAAATGTTTCCCTATGAAGTAGGCTTAATATTAGGTGGAGTTACAGAAGAGGAAGGACCAACTATTTTAGATATAAGTGCGTATGGGTCCATTTTACCTGAAAAATATTGCGCAATCGGCAGTGGGCAAAATTTTTCTTATGGTGTTTTAGAAGCTAAGTATAAAGATAATTTAACTATTGAAGAGGGTAAGGAAATTATAAAAAAAGCGATTACAGCTTCAATTATTCGAGATATGGCATCTGGTAATGGTATAGATATTGCAATTATTAAAGCTTCTGGACCTGCTGAGCGAGAATTTATACCTATATGAGACTCCATTTAAAAATTTGTAAGTTCCTAATTTTTTCTCTTATCATTTAAGTTTTACCTATTATAATTTTGATTTAAAAAAATTTAAAAGAAAATATTTAATAATAGTGATAGCATTACTTTATAAAATTATATTATATAATCTTAAGCTAGAAGGATTATCTCTTAATAGAACTTGGAATTATTAATTAAAACTGGTACTAATCAATAGAAAACAAAAAAATAGCGGTGTATGAAAATGCCTTATGAAATTATCGTAGACTTGTCTCATAAAGAAAAACTAGAAGAGTTTCCAGAGTTCGCTCTTGGTGAAGATGATTTTGAAATTAGCTATATTGATAAAACTGAAGGGCCAATTGAATTTGATATGCTTGAAGATTTTGATATATTATTTATTGGAAATATTCAACATACTAAAGATGGGAAAAAAGACAAATTTACCCAAGATGAATTAAAAGCAATTAAAAAATATATCGGAGAAGGTGGAGGACTTCTATTAACTAGTGGAGATGGTGGGGATCAAGATATTCCAATGAAACAAGGGTCCATTAGAGTCTTATATAAAATGACCGGGGTTCGAAGATTTTGGAATGGAGTTATTCAAGAAGCACCCTCAAATTATCTTATTAAAAAAAAGAATGTTTTAATAACAGAATTATTTAACCATCCTATAACGGAAGGGATTACTGAACTTGTCTTACCTAATTGCACTTTTTTTACACTTACAGAAGAGGAAGTAGAAGATTTAATTATAACCTCTGAAAAAGCCGAATTTAAATATTATAACGATGATGAAATTGGAGCTCTTGGCCCTGTACCTATATGTGTAGTTTCTGAATTCTATAACGGGAGATGTGTTACTATTGGCTCCTCAGATTGGCTTTTAGAGGATGACTTTGGATTAGACGCTGGAGATAATCTTAAATTTTTGTCGAATATTATCGAATGGCTCTCAGGTGAGATTTAGTTTTTAGAGTTCTTCGACCGGATTCTGTATCTGTATGGCAAAATGAAGAAATATTTAAACGATTTTCAAAATATAGAGGGATAATTGATGGGAAACTATTAGCAAGATATTTAGTTGCTAAGAGTGTAAAGTGTAATTTTAGCATAAGCGATCCCGTAGAAAAACTTGAGAGCTTATTGAAAGAAAAATCCCTTGAGTTTAATGAACTCCTTAATAAGGATTCAAATAATTTGAAAAATCGTGTAGTTCAAGAAATTAACTATATAACTCTCGCCGAAACAATAGCAATTAAATATTTAGCCAAGTGTATTTTCTGTGAGCGAAAATGTAACGCAAATCGTATAAGTGGTGAGAAAGGATTCTGTCTGATTTCTAAGGATTCTTATGTTTCTTCAGCTTTCCTTCATATGGGTGAAGAACCTTTATTAATCCCGAGTGGTACTATTTTTTTTCAAGGTTGTAATTTTGGATGTGTATTTTGTCAAAATTATGATATTTCCCAAGCATGGAAAGGGGAAAAAAAAATTGAAAATGTAGCTCAAAAAGTTAATATAATCCAATTGGCATCTATTGCTGAAAAACTTGTTGATAAAGGTGCAATAAACATAAATTATGTAGGAGGAGATCCCATTCCAAATATTCATACTATCGTAGGTAGTTTGAAATTTCAAAAATCTAACATCTGCCAATTATGGAATTCTAATTTTTTCTTAACTGATAAATCGTTATCATTAATAATAGATTTTATGGATTTCTGGCTTCCTGACTTTAAATATGGCAATAATGAATGTGGAAAAAAATATTCTGGGATTGATAATTACTTTGATGTCGTTGCCAGAAATCATAAAAGGATCCATGATGAAGGAAGTGGAGAAATCTGTATTAGACATTTAGTTATGCCCAATCATATCGAATGTTGTACTAAACCGATCTTGGATTATGTTGCTAAAGAACTCCCCAACGCTGTAATGAACATCATGGGGCAATATAGACCTCAATATAAGGCATTTAATTATGAAGAAATAAATAGAAGACCTACATCTGAAGAAATGCGTGAGGTAAAAATGTATGCTCAAAAATTAGGAATAGTATTTGAACCTGTATCATAACGAATTCTTGAGTTTAAAAAAATCTATAAGTAATCAAATATTTTAAGACTTAACTTTTTACGACTCTACTTTTAAAAATAAGCATAAATGAGTTGAAATGTCTCAAAAATTAGAAGATGTTAAAGGTCTTGGTAAAAAGATTGACACATTAAAAGAAGCGGGGATAGATACTGTTGAAAAATTAGCAAACTCTAAATTAGAAGATTTAACTGAGTTAAAAGGGATTGGGAAGGCTACAGCTGAAAAAATGATTGATAATGCAAAAGATTTAATACAACAAGAAACTAAAGAGGAAGGAAAAGAACAAATTGCAAGCGGAAAAGATGAGAATGAGAAGAAAATCCAAGAGCAAATTAGAAAATTAGAAGAGAAGAAAGCAAAATTACAAGGGAATAACGTAGAAGAGGGAGATTTTATTCTTGTTAAAATAACAGCTCGAACCCAGAAAGGTCAGATTTTTAGAGTTTCATCTGAAGATGATGCGAAGAAAGCAGGTATATATGATGAGAATGAGGCTAAAAGGGGATACTATACTCCCGAATTCGTTATTGTGGGAAAACCTGGTTTTGTAAATGAAGGTTTAACTGAAACTATTAAAGAAATGAGCTTTTTTGAGAAAAAATCTGTTAGAATTCCTCCTACTAAGGCTTTTGGAAAACGTGATCCCCAAAAAATTGAAAGAATAGGTATAGCAAAATTCAGAAAATTAAATGAAGGAAAAAATCCCGAGATTGGAAAAGAATTCGTTAAACAAACTCAAGGACAAACACAAAGGGGCACAGTAACGAATATTGTACAAGGAAGAGTTATTGTTGATTATAACCATCCTTTAGCGGGTCAAAACATAGATTATAATCTGGAAATCATAGATAAAATCGAAGATTTTAATGAAAAGATAGAATATTTTATGATAAATAAAGGAATTCCGAAAGAAAATGTGTCTGATTTTCAAGTAAGTTATATTCCTAAGAGTAAGACTCTTGAGATAACTATTCCTAAAATGTTCCTTTTTCAGAATTTAACATATGTTAAATTTGGTCTCGCGATGGATCTTCAGACTTATCTGTCAGAAGAAATTGATGATGTTAAATTTATAGAAGTTTTTGAAAAAATTCCTATACCCACGGCACCATCTGAATCCGTTATGAAAAAAGTTGAAGAATTCAATAAAGAGCAAGAAGATAAAGAAGAAATTAAAGAATAATCGTTATAAATTAAAACAATCTCTAAGTAACCCGTAAATTGGTAACTAGTTCATCCTTTTTTTTCTCCTTCTCTCTCTTATATTCTGCCTTTTTCTTGCGATATTGAGCGTGTTTTCGTTGATATTCCTTCCTTCTTTTTGGAGCTTTACCTTTTTTTTTTAAATACTCTTTTTTAGCCTTTTTATATTCCTTTTTGGCTATTTTATACTCTTTTTTAGTCTTTTTGTACTTTTTATATTTTTTCTTAATTTTATAACGAAGATCCTTACTAATATTTCCTACTCCTAATTCGTTTAATTGTTTTTTAAATTTCTCAAATGATTCAAATCTAATTACTATAATTCCTAACTCTCGAGCTGGAACTAGATTTTGAATTTTATCATCAATAAAAATGCATGATTTAGGCTTTGTATCTAATTTTTTTAGAAGATACTTATATTTGGCCATTTCTGGTTTAATAAATCCAATTTCATTGGATAAGAAGATATTATCAAAAATATCATAAAATCCTCTTAATAAATTCGATTTGGCATGTATATCATGAGTATTAGACATCAAACTTACAGTATACTCTGCTTGATGTAACCGTTCGATAATCTCTGCCATTTCTGAAGAAATATTTGTTACTTGAGAATATAGATCAAACCATAACTCCTCATAATATGCAGCATTTACTTTTTTTGGAGGCAACGCTCCATCGCTTTTTTGAAAAGGATAATAGTATTTTTCAAAAATTTTCTGTAAAAATTCTTGAGTAGAAATTCTTCCAGAGCTTAGATTTCTTTTAATTTTTCTAATGTAAGAGTTTTCATCACGAGGAAAAGTAATATTTAAATCTGATTCAATCATATCTAGTAAATTCTTTAATACAAAGTTCTTTTCAATCAATACGCCCCCAAAATCAAAAATGAAGTGTTTTATCTTGTATAAACGTACTTTTTGTTTTTCTCCATAAATCTTGGATTTTTCTATTTGTTTTTGCGTACTCATTTTAACTGTATAATAATGTAAAAAAATTAATTATTATTATGATTTTTATGTAGTTTCTTATACTTATCTATTATTAGATTGCATATACTTTCAACGGGCGAAATATTACACTTCCAATTGGTGAACTCAGGAAAACTTCCCGGATCTACAACATATAATTTATTGTTAGCTTCTTCTCGAACAATATCTAAATGTCCGAATAATACATCTCCTTTAAAATAATCCTTCCATTTTTTAATTACATCTCTTATATCATCTGGAGTTTCAATTTTTTTCATATCAACATGTTCATTTGATAATGGAGGTTTAATTAAAGTACAGATATCATTATCAATAAAATATACATTATAGTGAATGCCTTTAATATACCGCTCTAAGTATAATATTGTGTTGTTTTCTGATTTTAAATCTTCTTTTGATCTAATAATTCTGACTCCTTTGCTCCCTGAACCCATGATTGGCTTTAAAATAAACGGAAAATCTTTTAAATCTAATTGATTCTTAAACGTGTCAGTTGTACCTAAATAAATATCTGGTGCTAATAACCCTATTCTTTTCATTAGAAAATGCGACTGTATTCGATTTT
>CAYNEU010000184.1:0-6426 GCA_964396275.1 uncultured archaeon
TATGGGTGAATGTTATTAATAGAAGACGTGCTATTGAAATAATCGATTCCCTGGAAGGCTGCGTTGATATGAATGAAATAGATGTTAAGACATACTTCCACAATTTGCAAGATTTCGGTAGTAATTTAGAAAACGAAGATAGTTTTAAGAAATTATCACAATTTTTTTATGCATTAGGAAATAAGGAGCGTTTAAAAATAATTACTGTATTAAAGGAAAATGATCATTGCGTTTGCGAACTAGAAGCAATCTTAGATAAATCACAACCATCTATATCACATCATCTTCGAATTCTTGAAAGTGTTGGGCTTATAAGAAGTTTTAAAAAAGGTAAATTCACTCATTATGACATTGTTAAAGAGCAATTTGAATTATATGTAAATCTTTTATGTCAAGAGTTAGATTTAAAAATATTCTCTATTCAAAATTAATAGCAGAAATTCTGCTGAATTGTATCTACTTATTAAGTATTTATATTATTAGATTATATTTAATCTGTGAAAATTAATTCTAAGAATATAATTTTCTTTTACTTAAGTAATTTTTAGGATTATTGCTATGATATTTCGATTTGACTTAATATATAGCATGTTTGTTATCAATTTATGAATATATAAAAAGTAAGTGTAATTTAAGTCTCTGAGGTAATAATTTTATGGTAAATCCTAAAGATAAGATGATTGGTTATTGTGGTTATAATTGTTATTTGTGCGCAGCTCGTTCAGATGATGTTAATATTCGACAAAAAATGGTTGATTCATGGCGAAAATATCTTGGTCATGAAAATTATACTGCAGAGAATGTTGCTTGTGAGGGATGTAAGAGTAAAGGAGATAAAATTGCTGATAAGAATTGCAAAGCTCGACCTTGTGCACGAGATAAAGGTTTAGAAAGTTGTGCACAATGTGATGATTTCCCTTGTAATAAAGTAAAGCATCTTATGACAACTCCTTTAGTGATGCTAACTTATCGTGCTGCGCAATTCAAAGATATTACAGAAGAAGAATACAATCTTTCTATTCAACAATGGAATAGTATGCCTAATTTGATAAAAATTCTTGTGAGTGAAGGGAAATTACCAAGATTTATTTTAAGGAGGATTTAATATTTTTTTATAAATCATCAAAATTCGATAGAAGAGTTGTTGAATCTTTAATAACTTTAATTTTTTACTTTGTACTCCCAATATCTGTATTAAAAATTGTTCTCAAATTTTTTATTAAAGTTCCTCTTCCAAAAAACGATTTTATAAATTTTACGATTTTTGTCGGGGATCTAGTTATCGCTAACTAGGAGTATCGCTAAATATAAATGTGTTAAATGTCATGTAAATAATGTTCATAAAATTACCAAAGAAATAAAGGAAAATTTTCAATGAAAGATTTAAACGATGATCTTGATTTTTTAGGATTTTTTCAGATTATTAAACCTTCAGAAATTAATATTAATAAAGAAGATATTTTCTATCGGGATAAATATAATGATATTATAAATTATCTAAAAGTAATATTAACTAACCATCATGATAATCTTTTAAATGGTTATCTAACACCCAAAGGAGCTGTTTTAATCAATGTTAATCCCGGAACAGATATTTTAGATTATATCAAATTAATATCTAAAAATTATTACTTAAATTTAATTGAATTTAATGATATCAAAATTATTAATGCTCCAAATAAATTTTTAAAAAGCTTTATTTCCATATTTAATGCTTTTGGTAAAAAGTTAGAAAATGAAGATGAAACTGGAGCAAATGATAGAGATCCAGATAAAATTGAGGAAAAAAGATTATTACTAATTAATCAACATCCAATTTTAAAGCAGAAGTTTGATGATAAAAACTTATTAGAGGTTTTTTTAAATGCTTGGCAAGGTAAGGGATTTGATTTTAATTTTATTGAATCTAATATTATTCTAGTATGGTTAAATTATGATATTCAAGAAGTTAATAATATATCGAACAAATTATATGACATATTTGATCTTTTTATAAAAGTCCCTTTACTAAATAAAATAGAGAGAGAAACTGTTTTAAGAGACTTTTTAGAAATAAATCCTAAGATAGTGTTTGATATAAATGATATTGTAAATTATACAGAAAATTGGGAAGTAAAAGACATTAAACAATTATTGAAAGTTGGAATATTCAAACATTTTTTAAATTCGGAATTAAATGAGACTAGTAATGAAATAACGGACATTTTAATTGATTTAATTGAATCTGGTGAATATATACCTTATTCTATTCCGCTTATTTCAGAAAAAAATTCAAATTTAGAGCTAAATACAGAATCCCATCGAGATAGAGAAATATTTCCAATTCAAAAAGTTAATAAAATTGAAAACTCGGAGGATGTTAGTAATATTGTTAATGGAATTCGGGAGTCTGGCATTTCAGAATTTATGTTAAATCAATTATATGAAAATGCTGCTTCGAAGAATTATACTGAACTTATACTTATTATTGATAAATTAAGTAAAAAAGAGCCATTGGAAGACAATGATATGAAGATGTTAGCAAAGTATCCATTTATCTTAAATGATTCTCCGAATAGAGCCCAGATTAATTTAGAAAAAGCTAAGAAGCGAGTAGATCTAATAAAGCAAGCTTTTGGAAAATAAAAAATAATAAATGAGGTAAAAATGGCTTCTCGATCAGACTCTAACTTGAAAAAAAATGAAATATTTCTGATAGAAAATTCAAGGATTTTTATTAGAAAAGTCATTTTAGAAAATTTTTTATCTTTCCAGAAAGATGAAGTGGATTTTGGTAAATCTAAATTTGTGATTATAGTAGGCCCAAATTGGAGTGGAAAAACCTCAATATTTCAAGCAATTAAATTTGCTTTGGGTAGTAATGAAAGAGATGAACGATATAAGAAATGGTCAAACTTTATTAGGAATGGACAAAATCATGCAATGGTTGAAATTCATATTCAAATTGACGAAAAAATAATTAAGATAAGAAGATATGTAATTAGGGGACAATCTCCTTTCTTCAAAATACAGAGAAAGGAAGATAAAGAATTTAAAAAAGTTCCAGTTCAAGAAATTCAAAAATTAATTTCTGAATTTAAAATTAATCCGGATAATCACTTTGCTTTTGTAAGTCAAGGAAAAATTGATGCAATTAAAAATTTGAAACAAACAGAATTGTGTTCGTTTCTAGAGGAGGGAATTGGATTAAAAGATTTGAGAGAAGAATTATTACACCAGAAGAGTAACGTTCTAAATTTGAATAAAGACCTTCAATCATTAAAAAGCAGAAAGAACACATTGAATATAAGCTTGGAGCTATTAAATCCCAAATTAGAACGCTTACAACTAAAAAATGAGTTATTAAAAATTAGAAATAAATTCAATGACGAACTTTTATGGGCAAATAAAGACAAATTAGAAAAAGAAATAATCAATATTAAAGAGACGATTAAAAATGTCATATCTGTCATAGGAGGAATTAAAAAAAAGAAAGATCTTTCCGATAGAGAAATAGAACTTTTATCTAATAAAATTTCAAAACAGGAACAAAACATTAATAAGCTATCTGAGAAAGTGGGAGAATTAAATTATAAAAAGCAAGAATTAATTACAAAAATCCAAAATTGGCAAAAAGATAAAATTTTAGCAAAACAAGAGTTAGATGAGTTATCAGGAAAAATTACCGAGCTTACAGAGGTTATCACTAATTTTAATAAACAGCTAGAAAGCTTAGAAAATGAAATTAAAATAGTAAGAAGAGAAAGTAAAAATTCTGGTTTAAAAATTGATAGCTTAATAACAGAACAAAATCAGTTAATAAAAAAAATAGCACAAAATAAGGTCCTTTTGGATAATTACAATCAAATAAATTTTGAAAAAAAAGAGAGATTAGTAAGAATTCAAGAGAATGAGAAATCGATACAAGCATTTAATAATGAAATTAATCAACTTTTTCAAAGTTTTAAAGACATTGAACATAAATTAGAAAAAAATAAATGGTTTTTAGAAAATCCTACCAAAAATCTATTGACGCAGCTTGATAAAGAACTAAAAAGGGCATCATTAAGAATATATGAAATTGATTCTGAAATGAATCATTTAGCAATAGAGAAATCAAAAAAATTAAAAAAGCTAAAAATTTTGCAGGCTTCACTTAGAGAACGGAAAGTGATTCTTCCATCAAACATAACCATTCTTAAAGATGAGATAAAAAAAAGAGGATTAAAAGTAAAGGGTCCAATAATTGATTATTTAAAATATGAAGATGAGTTAAGTTACGCAATTGAATCTGTTCTTGGTGAAAAATTACTCTATAGTTTTGTTGCTGAAGACTGGGATACTTTAAACTTGTTAAAGAGACTAAAAGAAAAATTTGGTGCATATTGCAATATCTATCTACCCAAAAATATAGATATAAGGCCTATGATGAAAATTTCGGCTAATGGTGTGCTAGGTTATTTAGCAGAATTAATTAAAATTATCAACGATGATATTGATATTAAGAAAGTTATTTACTCAAAGGTAAAAAATTGTCTTGTTGTAAAAGATTATCATTCTGGGAGAGAAATTTATAATTCTCTTAATTTCAAAGGAAAGTGTGTTACATTAAAAGGAGAACAAATAATATCTTATAAATATGTATATGAAACCCCTTATTTAAAGAGATTAAAAGGATTATTAAGTGCTGGTACACAAATAGAACAATCTGAGGCTCTAGAGTCTGATGTGGAATCTTTAAATAACAAAATTTCAGAATTGAAAGTTGAACAGACTAAAATAGATACAATTCAGCAAGATATCTTTAAAAAGAAGGAATCTTTTAACGATCTTCTGTACAATTTTAACCAAAAACAAAGAATTACATCAAAGAAAAACCAGTTTTACGATCAAATGCATGAATTGGAAAAAACTAATCAGTTTCTTAAAGATGAAATAAAAGAATGTGATCAGCAAATTAAAGATCTAAAATCTCAAACTGATCCAGAATTTTTTAAATGGAATGACAAGATAAAAGAAATTCCTAAAGAATTAGCTTTACTTAATGAAGATAAGAAAAAATGGGATTTGAAATTAAGTGAGAATTCAGACATCTTAAAAGAAGTGAAAGATAATCTAATTAAACAAATGTATGAAAAGGACTTAATTCAGAAAGAGTATGAAACAAAGAAAGAAGTTTTTCAAAAAGCAGACACAACAGCATTCAACACATATCGGCAATTAGAAAATATTGAAGAAGAACTTGAGATAACTGAAAAAAAGATTTCAGATTTAAAAAGTGAAATTTTATTAATACAAAACAAAAAAGGGGAATTAGAGAGGAAATCTATTCAGATAACATTAACTTTTGAACAAGAAAATATCAAATTAAATTCCTATAATCAAGATCTCGATTCAAAAAAAAGTGATTTAGAGAGAATTGACTCTGAAATAAGTCCTTTAATTACAAAAGAAATAATCAAGATTCGTCCCATAGAAGATATCAAAGGGGATATCTCTGGTATAGATAAAGAATTACTCAAATATTTAGATGTTGATGATTCAATTCTAATTGAAAAAGATCAAATATTAGCATCTCTTAAGCAAATCTCGAAAAATCAAAAAGCCTTGGAAAATGACGTTAAATCAGCGATTAAAACAGAAAGTAAGATGGAAAAAACATATTATGAAAAATTCAGTGGTTTACTTGAAAATCTACAAAAGAGAGTTAATAAAAAATTCCAAGATTCTCAGGTAAAATCTTATTGTTCTTTAGAGTTGACGGGAAATTTTGAAGATTTAGGTGTTAATATTAAAGCGGCTACTTCAAAAGAACAATTAAAGTCATTTACTGCTCTTAGTGGCGGTCAAGTTTCTTTAATATCGATTTGTTTAATTTTATCTCTTCAAGAAATTAAACCTTCACCGTTGTGTTTACTTGATGAACCAGGCATGTTTTTAGATGAAAAGAACTCTGAAGTAGCATATCAACTAATAAAGGCAACGTTGGAACAAAATCCAATACAATTATTTATGTTCTTGCCAAAATCTTCAAATTCATTATTCTTACTTGCTGAAAAATTAATTGGAATTGCCAGAGTAGGAAAGAATGAAATTTCTTCTGTATTTAAACCAAAAATCGTCAAAAAAAAATAAATTATGATTAGTAATGGAGTATCAAGATTTTTCTGAAGAAATAAATAAGAAAATTGAAGATATTAAAACAAGAGTTCTTTCAGGAGAAATTTCACTTTTAGATATTGAATTAGTACCAATTTTTGAGAACTTGAAAGATTCTCTTAATATCTATAACATTAATGAATATTCAATGACATATATGAGTGCATTTCAACTACTCAGTCAAAAATTTGAAGAATTAAAAATTTTCCTTAACTATTTAGATAATAAAGATAAATTTTTAACCTTTTTAAGGACAAATCCAAAAGATACAGAAATATTTGAATTATT
>CAYNEU010000185.1:0-9130 GCA_964396275.1 uncultured archaeon
GAATTTATAGATAACTATTGCCAAAGTATTCGTAATATGGGCTCTCTTGGTATAAGAGTTTTGTGTTATAACTTTATGCCGGTATTTGATTGGACTCGTACTGAGCTCAATTTGGAAATTTCTAATGGCTCAAATGTTCTAAGTTATGATCATGAAAAATTAAAAAATATAAATCTTAGGGAAGATACGTTAGAACTACCTGGTTGGGCAACTCAATATAAAAAAAAAGAATTGGATGACCTATTGGATGCTTATTCTGATACTGATGAAAAGAAACTATGGTTAAATTTGGAATATTTCTTAAAGCAAGTTATTCCCGTTGCAGAAGAATCTGGTGTAAAAATGAGTATTCATCCTGATGATCCCCCATGGCCCATATTTAATTTACCTCGTATAATTACTGATGAGGCTGCTTTAGAACATTTTGTAAAGATTGTCGATAGTCCATCAAATGGAATAACTTTTTGTACAGGATCTCTTGGTGCGAATCCAAAAATAGATTTAATAAAAAGTATAAGAAAGTTTGGGGCTATGGAGCGTATTCCATTTGCTCATTGCCGTAATATCAAGCATACAGGTGAATATAGTTTTCATGAAGTTGAACACCCTACTGAATTTGGCGATATTAATATGTATGAAGTAATAAAAGCTTTTATAGAAGTAGGGTTCACAGGTGCGATTCGTCCTGACCATGGGAGAATGATTTGGGGAGAAAAAGGACGTCCTGGATATGGATTATATGATAGAGCTCTTGGTTCAATTTACATATCTGGGCTTTGGGAAGGTATAGAAAAAACTCTTAAAGGTAAGTAAAGAAAATTTAAAAGATTTTAGGAAAAATATTCTTAGTGTTTTCTTCGATCTGCAATTCTAAATCTTTAGAATCGATTTTTATAATATTAGAGATTGTATTTAACACTTCTCTAATCATTGCAGGTGTACCAATTTTTCCCGAATATTTAACTGGGCCATCACTTTCAAGTAAAAGGTATTCTTTATCAACCCTTAAAACTGTCTTTTTGACTGCGGGAGAATAATTAATTGCAGGAGTAATTGAGAAGTAATAACCTCTATCAATTCCTACATTCAGAAGATCTTCAGGACCAGAATACCAATGAATATTAATATTAGGTATTTTATATGATGGAAGCATATCGAATACAATCTTTTCTGCACCCTTAGTGTGCAAATTAACGGGTAATTCTAATTCTTGTGCTAATGAAAGCATATCTTCAAAAATTTTCTTTTGAAGTGTATATAGCTCTTTCTCTTTAATAAAATGATGATCCAAACCAATTTCTCCTATGGCACAAATATAATCTTTATTTTCTTTAATTAGATCAATTACTAAATCTATTTGATTTTCGATATTTTTATTCATCTTTACTTCTTCTGGATGGATACCTAGTGCAGGATATATATTATCAACTTTTTTGGAAATTTCTAAGATTCTGTCTAAACTAATAAAACTCATTCCAACAGAGATTATCTTTTGTACTCCTACATTTTTTGCATCTTTAATGATTTCCTCAAGAACTAAATAGAGATTAGCATGACAATGTATATCTATTAGCATTTTTAAAACCTCTTAATATTAACAAAAATAAAAAGTCTACATATTATTTACTTGCTCCCGTATTAGAGCGATCTTTTTTACTAATTCAAATTTTCTTCTCCTATTATAATCAGAAGAATCTAAAAGATCTTGTAAAGACTCTAGCTCCGTTAATAAGTAATTTTTAAGATCTTCTTTTTTAAAATGACCTATATGTTTTGGAAGAGGTTCAATTTTTGCGGCTCTTTTAGACCTTAAATCTGAAATAGCTTTTGCCATTTGTGCTTGGAATCCCTTAGTTTGTGTTGGATCAATATTCTCCAAAGTGTCAAATGAATCTTTCAATCCATTAATGAAAGCTTCTAAATCTTCAATATCAATCTTATCTTTTCCCATTTAAAATCTAAGAAAATCATTTATTATAGAAATATAAATTCTAAAAAGAAATTAAATATTTATTATTGATTATTTATCTTTAAAATCGTGTTTGCACTTAAATAACAATAGTATAGACATAATTAAAAAAAGAAAATTACTATAAAATTAAATAATAATGTTAAAATTGCACGTTTCCTAAGGTTTTTTTCATGTAATTCTGAGTTAAACTGATAAATTTTTAATTTGTAAATAATTTAAAAATTACTTAACTTTCATTTACTCATAATTATATTTAAAATCCAAAAAAAACTATTCTAAATATATTTCTGAAATATAAAGATGATTTCTTGCCTAATATAAACAAAGATCTCCCACACTCATTGCAAGATTATAGTAAGAAGCAGGTTTCTTTTGATAAAGCAATTAAAGACTATATTAACTCAGGAGATCGAATTTTTATCGATTCTGGGTGTGCTGAACCTATTGATCTTACTAAAAAATTAATTGAACTTGGATTGAAGATTCCGGATGTAGAGATATTGCATTTTCTCAGCCTTAGTGATTTGGATTATTATGAAACTGCGGGTGGTATAGAGGACTTATTTAGACATAACGCATTTTTTATAGGAAAATCTTTACGTAAATACGTGGAGGGCGGTCAAGCAGATTATACACCAATGCTTCTTTCTGAAATTCCAAAATTATTTACATCTGGAAAGATGCATGTAGATACAGCATTAATTCAAGTAAGTCCTCCTGACCGATACGGTTTCTGTAGTTACGGAATTAATGTTGACATTGTTAAACCAATAGCTGAATCTGCTGAAAAAGTTGTAGCTGAGATAAATCCGAAAATGCCCCGTACTTTAGGTAATTCGTTTATTCATATAGATGATATAGATGCTTTTGTATTAAGTGAGCATGATATTATTGAATTTAATTATGGTGAGCTGGATGATGTTTCTACTAAAATAGCTAAATTTGTTGCATCTTTAATTGAAGATGAATCAACTATTCAAATGGGAATAGGAGAGATTCCAAATGCTGTTACAAAAGAATTACTGGATAAGAAAGATTTAGGCGTTCATAGTGAAGTTTTTTCAGATGGGATAGTAAATCTCGTGGAAAATGGCGTAGTAACTTGTAAAAAAAAAACATTACATAAGGATAAGATTATTTGTTCATTTGTCATGGGTTCAAAAAGATTGTATAATTTTGTTGACGATAATCCTATGGTAGAGTTTCATCCTTGTGATTATACGAATGACCCATTTATAATTAGTCAAAATAAAAAACAAGTGGCAATAAATGCTGCTTTAAGTGTTGATTTAACGGGTCAAGTGAATTCAGATTCTTTAGGATACAGATTTTATAGCGGAATTGGTGGCCAAGTTGATTTTGTAAGAGGTGCTGGGAGATCTATAGATGGAAAACCTATTATGACTCTACCTTCTACTGCAACATTAAAAGATGGGACTTTAGTGTCTAGAATAGTACCTTTCCTTCAACCCGGTTCTGGTGTTGTAATAACAAGAGGAGACATCCATTATGTAGTTACTGAATGGGGTATTGCTTATCTTTATGGAAAAAGTATACGAGAAAGGGTACTCGAAATGATAAATATTGCTCACCCCGATTTTCGAGAAGGATTATTGAAGCATGCAAAAGAGTGGAAGTACATATATTCAGACCAAACATTACCAATTTCAATTGATGGAAGAATAAGTATTTATCCTGAAAAGTATGAAACCTTCTTAAAGCTTAAAAATGGAAAAACAATAAAAATTCGTCCTGTTAAACCTACAGATGAGAGGATGATTCAAGAACTCCATTATTCCTTAGATGAACGAGATAGATACTTAAGATTTTTTACTCCTATTAAAGATTTTAGACATAGAAAAATTCAACCAATGGTGAATATAGATTACGCCACTGATATGATTTTGGTAGCAGAAATTAGTGAGAATGGAGAGAGTAAAATTATCGCTTTAGGCGCGTTTTTTAAAGCACATCAACCTTCTATTGCGGAGTTAGCATTTGTTGTTCATAAAGATTGGAGAAATCTAGGAATAACTAAATATTTGTTAAATTATTTAGCAAAGATTGGAAAAGAGCTTAATTATAGAACATTTTCTGGGTCAATTCTGCTTGAAAACAAATCAATGCTTCATATTATTAATAGTTCGGGTTATTCTTTAAACCTTAAAAGAATAGAGGGCGGAGTTACTGTGTTCGCTTTTGATCTTAATTGAGATTATAACCTTTAGCAATAATTATAATTTAAAATCCATAAGTTATTTTTCCTTGAGTAATTAATCTAACTTACTATTAATTTTTTGATATTTTGATGTCCGAGATTAGTGAAAATTTATTCATTACTGACTTTTATCGCCTTTATAAAGAAAATGGTTTAATAACAGAAGTAATAAAATCATTTCAGAAAATTATTTATGATTTTTATACATATCATAAGAGGAAATTTCCTTTTAGAGAAAATATTACACCTTATAACGTTTTAATCTCAGAAATTATGCTTCAACAAACTCAAACAGGACGTGTATCAGAAAAGTTTTTGAAATTTACTGAGAAATTTCCGAATTTTCAATCATTATCTCAAGCTCCACTTGACATAATTCTTAAAGAATGGAAAGGTTTAGGATATAATAGAAGAGCTGTGGCATTAAAAAAGATTACAGAAATTATTGTCAAAGATTATAATAACGAACTTCCAGACTCATTAGAAACCTTAAAATCTTTTCCACAAATAGGACATAATACAGCTTCTTCAATTATCACTTTTGCTTTTAATAAACCTACTGCCTTTATAGAGACTAATGTAAGAAGAGTCTATATTTACTTTTTCTTTCCTAAAAAAAGGAATATCAGTGATAAAGAGATTTTGCCTATTGTAAAACTTACTATTGATAAGAACAACCCTCGGGAATGGTATTACGCTCTCATGGATTATGGTGTAATGCTTAAAAAATTACATCCAGAATTAAATAAGAAAAGTGCTCATTATCGAAAGCAAACACCATTTAAAGGATCATCCAGACAAATTAGAGGAGAGCTTCTAAAAATGTTAATTAATAACAAAACGATCAAAATCCAAGAATTCAAAAAAAAAATTAAAATTGATGACACTGAGAGATTAAAAAAGATACTTAATCAATTACAAAAAGAAGGTTTCATTGAAATAAGGGAAGATATTGTAAAACTGGTAAAATAACACGCATTATTTTATATTTATTTTCTTCAAGTAATTAGCTATCTTCATAGCTAATCTTTCTTGTTTCTGCCAATCTCCAAATGCAAATCCTTTTGAAGTTAATGATTTAATTTCTTTCTTGTATAGATCATTTATTTTTTTTACAGGTGCATGTGCAAAGGGAGTCTGAGGTAAAGGAATGAACGAATGAGCATGTATTCTTGCACCTTTAATCGCTAAATCTTTCATAATTTGAATTGTTAATTTAATGTCCTCTTCAGTTTCTTCAGGTAATCCAAAAATAAAGTCCACATTAATTTTTAGATTGTTTTTTAATGTCAAATCTACAGCATTATATATATCTTCAACAGTATGTTCTCTATGACATGAATCCAATATCTTTTGACTACCTGATTGCGCTCCAATAGTGATATTATCGTTATTAGCATATTTTAAAACTAAATCTAGCGTATCATCTGTAACATGTTCAGGGCGAACTTCAGATGGAAATGTTCCTAAGAATATCCTTCCTTTATTACCAAGTACTTGTCTAATATTAAGAAGTAAATCCTCAAGTTTTTCTAAATTCAAATTTTTACCATCTTTGGAACCATATGAAAAAGAATTTGGGGTGATAAATCTTACATCAGTAAAATCACCATAATAATTATACAATACTCGTACATAATTACAAACTTTATCAATACTCCTATGCCTAGGTTTTATACCTTGAATAAAGGGCGTTTGGCAAAAGTAGCATACATATGGACAGCCTCGTGTTATTTCTATTGCTCCAAATCGAGTATTTTTAATGGGAAAAGGAGGGTATTCGTCTAAATTTACTAAGCTTCGTTTTCCTGTGTATATATTCGTATCACTCTCATTAACATAAGCAATTCCTTTTATATCATCAAATATCTCATCATTTACTATTCTTCGCATAAGTTCTATAATAGTTTCCTCACCTTCACCAACTACAACAATATCAACTCCCATTTTTAGAGTTCCAAATGGATCTCCCGTTGGATGAGGCCCTCCTGCAATTATTAAAAATTTATTTTTAAATTTCCTTTTTATTATCTGAATGAGATTATGAGTTTCAAAAAGTTGAGTTGTGTAAAATGAAATTCCTACTATAATTTTATTATATTTTTTGGTAACTTCTTTTAGTGTTACAATAAGGTTATCCTGTGAGGGAATAAAATAAAAATCGATACTTTCAAATATCTTATCTGTTTCAAGTGCTCCCGCTATAGCATTTAGACTATAAAAGTTATGTTTATGATAATAAATAATGTAAGCAATTTCTTTCAATTAGAGATTACCTTTAATCATGTACTTTCAATAATCAGATATAATATAATACAATATCTTTTAAATAAAATTTATAATTCGTTAAGTTATTATGGTAATTAATAAAAATTTGTGAAAATAAATTGATTTTTAACCGGTTTTAGGCAACATTGCAAAGGGAGATAAGTTAATCTTTATGATTTATTTAACTCTTGAATTTTAAATTCACATGAAGATTTATTATTATATCTTCTTTCCAATTATTTAACCTGTTTTTTGTTTTTAAAAATTATATCTTAAAGAAATGTCTGATCTAAAAGATTATATAGAATTTGAACAGGGTAGTATCCCATTAGTTATATCTGTGCCTCATGGTGGAATTTTAGAATGTGAGACAATTCCTCAAAGATCAACAGGAGTTTTTGGAATTGATAGAGGGACTATAGAATTTTCGAAGACATTAATTGAATTAATATGTTTAAAATTTAAAAATGAATCTTCAGAATTAAAAACTCCATCTTATATTATTTCAAAAGTTCGGCGAAGTAAAATTGATTTAAATCGATATGAAAGTGAGGCTTATAATCAAAATTCAAATCTTGCTAGAGAAATCTATAGATTTTACCATAGAAAAATCCAAAAATTGGTAAATTACAATATAAGTACATTTGGACGTTCATTACTCTTAGATATACATGGATTTGAAAAAGATAATCGCCCTTCTGGATTTCGAGATGTAGAAATAATCTTAGGAACTAATAATTTGGAGTCACTTTTCTCTACATCAATTCGAAAAAGAGAATGGAATAAAAACATACGTGGAAAAATCATAGAAAAATTTCTTGAGTTAGAAATATCGATTGCTCCGGGACATCCTAGAAGAAGAGAATACGTATTATCTGGAGGATATATAACAAAACAATATGGAGCATCCCAATTTTCATCAAATAGTAGGACGATTCAATTCGAATTTTCAGATAGGATAAGAAAATACGATGAAGGTTTAAGAGAAATTGTTTTAAATGCTCTTGTTGAAATTTTATATCAGGACATTGGTAATGTTTGAATATCTTTTCTAAACTTATATGTTTGAGGTCAAAATCAGTTTAACAATTCGATTTATAAATTTACTCTTTTGAATCTTACAAATATGAGCAACTTTCAAATAATTGAAAGATTCTGCTAATGTATCAAGATAAGAGATGTTATATAAAATTGAAATGTTATTATTATTTCTCATGAATAACTTATCTAACTCTTCTTGGATCTTGTTTTCATGAATATTTGATTTCTTTAATACTCGTCTTTTTATCTCTCTAATGGATTCTCCAAAATTAATATCTCTAATACTTGATATTAGAGAATTTAGAACGAGGGAGTACACAATAACGCTATTAATATTTTCAGTTTCTTCTAATGTTTCAAATTTAAGCTGAAGGTCTTGGTAAATTTCTCTAATATAGTTTTCATCCATCCCTTTTATTCTTTGAAAAAGCTTAAGAAATTCTAAGTATTTGCCTTCAAGGAATAAGTGTAGGTTTTTGTTAAATAAATCTTTAAATTTCCTTACTATTTGTCCTGAATTACTAATCTTTAATGAAATTTCGGGTGTTCTTCCAATAATTATGTCACTTTTCTCTTTATAGAACTGTTGATTAATTAAATTATCCGTTGCCGAGTGTAAGCGTTCTAAAACCATTCTTATAGCAAATCACCTAATAAAAAGATTTGTCGACGATCTATTACAAAAAAATAATAAAAATACAATGATTTAATTTTTTTGTATTAATTAATTACATTTTTTAAAAAGTAGTTTTAAGGGAAAATAATATTAGTATATTACGCTTTTTGGTTAAAATTTCAGTTTACTTATGTATTCAACCGCTTTTTATTCAATACATTAAAAAAAAGAAATTAAAACCTTTTTATATCATTATATCCTTTTAATATTGTTATTTATGTAATATAATTTCAAATAATTTTTAAAAATCAGTAATAAAATTAAAAAAGAAGGTTGAAAATTAAAATGGTTGACGAATCATTATTGAAAAAGATAAAAGCTGCCCAAGATGCTGGCGCTGCAAGCGCTTCACCCGAAGATATGATGCAGATGTATGAATTTGTAAAGCTAATCTCAAAAGAGAATGAAGATCTCAAGGAAGAATTAGAGGATATGGACATAGCCATAAGTATGATAATCACGGATTCAGATAAAAAATATTGGCTTACTGTAAAGGAAGGAGATTTAGATTACGGCGAAGGAGATGTTGATAATCCTTCATTCACAATGTCTTCCACGCTCGAGGTAGGAGCGGGTATTCTTATGGGAGAAGTAGATGCGACTTCTGCGTATATGGCTGGAGATATAACGGTAGAAGGTAATTTACAGGACGCAATGGCCTTTCAGGAGATTATCGAGCTTGCTTTAGAAGCTTATGAAGATTTAGCCGAAGATTTATAAAAATAAAGGCAACCTGTTAAACTTTCAAAGAATCTTTTCTTTTTTTTTTATTTAATTTCATTTTTTTTAATGTCGTAGTTATAGTTAAAAATTTGTATTTTTTAGAAATTATTTCGATGTAAATTATCTTTATCTCATGTTTCAGACTAACTTTAGTTTATAGATTTCAAAGTAAAATAATTTTATAATGTAATGGCGCGGCTAGCGGGATTTGAACCCGCGTCGCAGGAGTGAC
>CAYNEU010000186.1:0-5446 GCA_964396275.1 uncultured archaeon
TAATAAATAATAATAAAAAAATAAAATAAAAGGAAGATTTATATTAACCGATTTTAAATTAAATCTTTAGAATTTTATTTAATTAATTTTGGTTTTTATAACCTAAAAGATAGATATTTTTTTATTTACTTTTTTTGTATTTCATAATTCTACTTTAAAAATTTGAATCATTATCATATCAGATACATCATTAAATCGCAAACTTTTTTTAAAATTCTATTTTTTTAAAATTACACTTCAAATTTAAGAATTTGATATTAATAACTTAGTGCAATTATCGCTAACTATTCAAAAAGATTTACTTTGCTGATTAAATATGGCTGGAAAGTTCCTTAAATTCTTCACACCATTCGTAAAAGCAATGCCGGAAATCAAACAGCCGCAGCGCGATGTTACTTTTAAGGAAAAATTTATTTGGACAGCTGTTGTACTCATTATTTATTTAATACTAAGTAATATTCCTCTATACGGTGTAAACCTTGCGAATTCAACTGATTATTTCTATTGGTTAAGAGTTATTCTTGCTAGTCAGAGAGGAACATTAACGGAATTAGGTATAGGTCCGATAGTCACAGCGGGTCTTATTATGCAACTGCTTCTAGGGTCTAAAATAATTAATGTAAACATGTCCGATCCATACGACAGAGCTATGTTTAGTGGAGCTCAAAAAGTGCTTGCAGTGTTTTTAACCATTTTCAATTCTTTAGCATATATTATGGGAGGAGCATTTGGAAAATTGTCAGAAATACGTATACAAGGAGTCTTTTTTATTTTCTTTCAATTACTGTTTGCGGGAATAATTATAATATTATTAGATGAATTGCTTCAAAAAGGATGGGGCCTTGGCAGTGGAGTTTCCTTATTTATAGCAGCAGGCGTTGCTGGTCAAATATTTTGGAATTGTTTCAGCTGGGTCCCTGCCCAAGATAACCTCCCTAGAGGTGTAGTTATCGCTTTCTTTACCGTGTTATTTGATGGAAAATCTGACACAAATCTAGGGCAGCTTTTATTAAGAGGTTCCTTTCCCTCGTTAGTAGGTATTATTACCACCGTCACTATCTTTCTTTTGGTAATTTGGTTCGAATCAACTCGCATTGAGATCCCACTTGCATATAGAGGCTATCGAGGTTTTAAAGGGAAATATCCAATGAAATTGCTTTATGTTTCAAATATTCCCGTAATTTTGGTTAATGCATTATATGCCAACGTTTTATTCTTTGGGCAATTGTTCGCAGGTCCGTATTCAGGAATACGAGCAAGTAACGGAGGACTCATTCCTGATTTTTGGGTTAATTTAATAGGTAGTTTCAAAATTGAAGAAGGGACAGGGACTGTGGGAGGAAACCAACTTATACCAGTATCTGGGTTGATATATTTACTTACTCCGCCATTGGGAATTGATCAAGTAGCGTCAGATCCATTCCGTGCTATCTTTTATCTGTTTGTATTCGTTTTTCTTTGCATAATGCTCGGCCGTGTATGGGTTGAAGTCTCAGGGCTCGCCCCCCGTGATATTGCAGATCAAATCATAGATTCAAAAATGCAAGTTCCCGGGTTCAGGAGCTCAGCGAAAATAATCGAGCGAATTTTAAAAAGGTACATTCCAACATTGGTGATATTGAATGGAATCATTATCGCGGTGCTAAGTTTTACTGCCGATACTCTAAGGGCCCTAACTTCAGGTACGGGGCTTCTAATAGCTATAGGCATAATTCATAATTATGCGGAAACTATAAGTAAGGAGCTAGCTGCGAGTCAGTATCCTGGAATGCGTGCAATGCTAGGAATGGACTAAATAATATTTCTATTGTTACAGTTGAAAATTATAGCCAAAATGGTAAATATTTTAACGATATAAATACCTTTAATTAGAATATTTTAAAATTCAAAATAGATTTTTTTAAAAAGGACCTCATCTGAAAAGTTTATTACCATTTCAATATAAATTAATATTGATATGTTGTTTTCAATCTTTCAGAATGCATTTTTGGATTTGATTACCACTCCTCCTGGATCAATGATATTTGTTCTACTGTTAGCTTTAACAACAGCATTAATAAGTGCTCTTTTGACAAGGTGGTTGGTAGATACAGAAGAAATAAACCGGAAGCAAACGCAAACAAAAGCTCATGAAGAAGAAAAGCAAAAGATCATCGATTTGGCTGAAATAGACCCAGAACGTTATAGAAAAGCTCGAAAAAGATGGGAACGGAAAGATGCTATGGTAAAAAAGTCTCAACAAAGAATGTCCCTTCAAAGGATGAAACCAACGTGTATAACCTTTGTTCCAATGATTATTATTTTTGGTATTGTGAATACGTTGTTTAGAGGCGCTCCAGTTGCTCTTAGTCCTATGAATGCTAATGATATTCCTTTAATAGGAAATTTTATCAGCTCGGGCTCAGTATGGATCAATTTTACTGCGTGGTATTTCCTTTGTTCATTAGGAATTAATACATTAACACAAAGATTGCTGAAACTTCAGTCACAAGCTTCTGGGGGTATGGGGGGAATGTTTGCTGGACAAAAAGCAAAAGCTTTAGAATTTCCCGATATTTAGTCCAATAAAACTATAGAGAAAAATACGCAACGGGAGGGATCCTCGTTATCTGCGAAATACAGAGAAATTTCGAACCCCCGAGTGGATACCCACACCGGCTTTCTGGGAAAGTTTCCGCTCCAAGCCGGCGCCGTACCGGGCTAGGCAACCGTTGCATGTAAAAAATAAAAATAAAATTTTTTTTATGTTAATCTTTATTCTGACTATTTTATTGGGATCGAGATAACTTCCTTCATTTTCTTTTCTAATTTTGCTTTTTTGATTGCAGCTTCTATTTGTTCATGCGATGCTCCTTTTTTAATTTCTATTGTTTCTGTGATTGGTTCGATATGTCTATAATTTACTCTTCTTCTTCGGACTTTTAATCCATCAATTAGTAAGTAATTTTTATCAATAATATCGACAATTACACAGTGAACTCCTGCTTCTCTTCCCATAGTTTTAACGCATAATCTACCAATATCATATACACTCATATAATTTGTCACCAAATTATTTTTAGATAATTCTTAATTACTGGCTATTTTTAATATCCAGTAAAAATAATTAATTTTTAGTATTTTTATAAATCAATACAAAAATAAAATTTTTGTGTTTTTTAAAACTTAAAAGATAATTATCACTTTTTCAAGGTTTTAAGTATTTTTTCTACGATATCTTCGATTGTGAGGTTTTCTGTGATTATTATAAGATCATATATTCTTTTTAAAGCCTCTTGATCACTCAAATCAATATCATAGAGACTTTTAAATCGTTCCAATTCTGATTTTTCTCTTAATTTAGTTTCTTTTAACTTTTTTTCATAATCTGTATTATCTCTTTCAGCCATTCGTTTAACTCTGATTTCTAAAGGACATAATAATATTATTTTAAAATCTGCTATAGTTTTCAGAATATGCCCACTTAATTGACTATCAATAATTATATTCCCTCTTTGAGCAATTTCATTTATTTTATCATCTAGTTTTTTATCGATTTTAGGATGTTCTTCTGCATATTTAGTAAATTCTTCTAAAGTCATATTCATTTCTTGTGCTAGATCTCTGAAAGCTTGTCCAGTACTATAATATTGGATTCCAAGCTTTTCTGCAATTAATTTTCCTACTGTAGATTTTCCAGTTCCATGAAGTCCTGAAATTGTTATAATCATTTTATTTGGTTATTTTAATTTAAAATATTAATTCAATTAAGAAGAATAATATTTATGATTTTTACTATTAAAGCAAAAGAATTTAAAAAAAATCAGAGAAATTCTATTGACTCCAAACAGTCTCTTTTATTAAAGTCTGAAGACAATTTGCACAATACCTTCCACTTTCCATTCTATTTGCCCTTCTTGAGGTTAATTGGGTTTTAACCATTTTAGAAGGTCGTAATCTTGGAATAGCCTGAAGGGGTCTTTTACAAATTGCACAATTTGCTCTTTTAGGTTTTTTTCTCCAATAATGGGTGACATTTTGGTTCCCAGGCGTGCTTAATTTTTTCCTTGCTTGAGCTTTAGATCTTAAACCGGGACGGGGCATTATGTGATTTTAAATAAGAGAAAAAATATTAATTTTATTATTTTACTTAGGATTTGAGATTCAATTTATTTTGAAATTCTTTAAATATTTGATATAACTCATCTATTAATTTTTCTCTTAATTTCGCATCGGATCTTAGTAAATCAATTTGATTTGCTGCGCTTTTTTGTAGTGACTTGACTTTATCTAATGTATCATCTAATCCTGGAAAATTACCCAAGTTATGATTTAATTCATCAAATAAATTAAAAATTATTTCTTTTTTTGTTAAGCCATCTAAAGTTAAAGCATCCATAAGTGTTATAAAAGAGGAGGTAATTTCTGAAGTAATGCCAGGTAACTCTAAAAAACTATGATTTCTAGTAATTATTTTATTGTCGGATAAATTTAGAGTATAAATACGATTGATAAGATCCAACACGGAATTGTACTCTCGAGATATGTTCATTTTGTTTAATAGATCTGGTAACTGAAGGTTATTTTCTTTAATAGTAAAACTTAACTTTAAAAAATTATTCATCGTACTTTTCAAAGCTTTTCTGAAAAAATTATCATTAACTATGCCTTTTTGATATTTATTATTTAAATTTGTTATGGATTTAACTAACGCAAATAGTTCAGATTCAATTTTAAATCCCACATCTGAATTGTTATTATTATTTTCTACCATATCACAATTAAATATTTAAAATAATCAAAATTTTTATATAACATTTGGAATAAGAGTTAATAAATTTAACCAAATAGGGTTGATCGCAAAAAATAGAAGAATATAGCAACCAAAACACCGATAATAATTGTAGGGATTAAGACTCGAGTAGTAGAAGAATTACTTAATTCTCTTATAGCTAAAGTCATTAAAATAGGTACCCATACAGCTATAGTTAAAGCATCAATTATATCTAAGATTGCCCACGTTTTAGAATTGAACAAGTCATCAAGTATTGCTTGATTAAAAGATGAAAAATTAATGAGACTAACTGTTGGAAATCCGGCAAGTACAATTAAAATTTTAATACCATTTATTAATAAGAATGGTGTAAACGCACATAACATCATTTTGAATTTATATGAGCCCTCTAATTGAAGCATTGTCCCACCTTTATAAATACTAAATGGGCTTACATCTGTTTGTCCATATTTTTCTCTTTGTTCTCTTATTCCTCCAAATCGTTTTTCTAATTTATCTGTGAATCCTACAGCATAATTGGCACCTTTACTAAATAACCATATTAAAATTGCAAAGAATATTAATTGAAAACAAAATCCAAACATGAAAAAAGCACCAAAAAAACTTAAATTAATAGCGGCCATGATTGGATCAAAAATATCAACACTAACAAAATCAAAATGTGATAAAAAT
>CAYNEU010000187.1:0-9372 GCA_964396275.1 uncultured archaeon
TAAAATGCATACCACAACAAAAATGATCAAACAAGAAAAAAAATGAGTGTTTACACAATAACAACACTTTAATTTCTGCTATCATTTCTTCAAGATCATAGGCTCCTGGTTCAAAATATGTATTTGACATCCTTGGATGAATAACATGAGCATAGCTTTCCCTTCTTCCATTTCCTTGTGGAGATGCGTTTAATACTGAGGCACTTCTTCGATCATAAATGAAATTTTTTAGAATACCATTTTCAACCAATATGTTTTTGCCTGCTTTTATACCCTCATCATCAAAGTAATAAGATCCTATTTGATTTTCAAGGTTTGGGGTATCACATATTACACATATTTCTGAAGCAACTTTTTTATTCAATTTTTCTTTTAAATAACTTCTTCCTCTTAAAACCTGATCAGCTTCTAATCCATGACCAAAACTTTCATGAGCAATAGTTCCAGCCATTCCTGAGTCTACTATTACGGGAAATTTACCCGAGGGGGGTTTTTTAGCTTTTAACATATCCAGAGAGTTATTTGCTATTTGTTCTAACCTACTGTCAGTTAATTCATCAAAAAGTTCAAACCCCGCTTCACCTTCAAGTACAAAATGATCAAAATCAACCTTTACACCATCTTTAACTATCGGAAAAATAAAGAATCTTAATCTTGGTATCACTTGTCTTAATTGACTTCCTTCATTATTGACAAAAATACGCGTAATCTTGGTTTCAAGGTATTTTAATCGACACATGGCAATTCTTTTATCATATTTTTGAATAAAGTCTGATATATATCTTATTTTCTTTAACTTTTCTTCAATAGGGATATTTTGGGGATCAATTTTAGTTTTAAGTTCTTTATTTAACTTCCATCCTTTAAATTCAGCTATTTCTTCCCCTTTATTAATCGCCTTTGGTAACTTTTCTTCAATAGTATTCAGATTAGAAAAATCATGAAGTGCAAGTTCCTTCCAGATTCCATCAAAGGTTCTTGCAACAATACCAGATGTTTTTGAAGTAACTGAAATATCCACCGTAGAGGGATCTATATTTATGTATAAAGCTGATAAAGAATCATACAAAATGTCAAAATATTGGTTTTTTCGATTAAAGTTGTTTGAAACTTCTTCAAAAGCAGTAAAAATTTGATCATAAGGTTGATCAATCATGAATAATAGAAATTAAAAGTAGAATATTACTCTTTTTTTTTTAATGAAATAAATGATATAACTAATTTTTACTGTACTAATCTATTCTTCAATGTCAAGAATTTCTTTGACTAATTTTTTCTTATCTTCGAAGTTAGCTTGTCTCGAAATCATTATCCTTTGTGCCATAGGGCTACCAGCCCCATGCATGGATTCTGTTCTATAGCTTACAGAAGCTACACCCATGGTTAAATTTTCAATAAATCGTAATACTTTAAAGCGATCTTCAGCACAAATTCCCTCACATGTTGTTAAATATTTCTCAATTAATGGCCCAATCTCTTTTGAATTCATGTCTGCTTCGGATGGCATTGTACAGATCAATCCCCCTGCCAGATCTTCAGCCAATCTTCCTATTTCGTAAGGAAATCGAGTAACATTTTGCTTGCACACATTAGCTAATAACATATCCATTTCGTAATTTCCTGCATCTCTTTGAAAACCTAAAGAACTACACGCTATACCACAACTATATAAAGTTTCATTTAAATGTGTCATTTCAACAAGTTTATCTCTAACATGAGAGGCGTTCTGAGTGCCATTGTATTCCGAAATTAGAGCTGTAGCCCCTATAAGTACATCTCCAACTCCCACTTTACATCCCCCATAAGATTGTCGATGAAATCCTGCAAAACGATTAACCAATTCTCCGGCAAAATCGATTTCACCCTTCATAAAGATATTCTCCTTAGGGATAAAGACATTATCGAAAACAACAAAAATTTCTTGTCCACCATATTTAAAATTTCCAATATCTAGTTTCCCATTTTCCAATTTTCTTGTATCACATGATTGTCTTCCATATATGAGGGTGATTCCATCAGCATTTGTATCAATTCCAAAACTGACTGCATATTTCTCTTCACCGGGTCTTAGAGAGAGTGTGGGCATAACGATTGCCCTATGAGAGTTAAGAAATCCTGTTTGATGAACTTTTGCGCCTCGAACTATGATTCCATCATCATTCTCATCAGTTATATGTAGAAAGGCATCGGGATCGGGTTGGTCTTTTGGTCTTTTGCTTCTATCACCTTTCGTATCTGTCATTGCTCCATCAACCATTAAATCTTGCGTTTGAACTTCAATCCAATATTTTTTGAAACGTTCATGATAATTAGTATTATTCTTTTTATCCATCTCATAAGTTACACTGTATAGTGCATTTGCAGTATCAAAACCTACACATCTTTGAAAGCAGCAAGCAGTTTTTTGTCCGAGTAGTCTCTGCATTTTAACTTTTTTTATTAAATCATCTACGGATTGATGAATGTGAGTAAATCTATTTATAGTTTCACCCGTTAAATGAGATTTTGCTGTCATTAGTTCTTTATACTCATCTATTTGGGCTAACTCATAAATCTTCATTACCGTATTTATTGAAGGTTTGATGATTGGGTGGTTCCAAAATTCTTTTACTTTTTCACCAAACATATATAAATTAATTGGTCTTTTAATAGAGTTTAGATACTCTTCTGGTGTTTTTAACGGCATATAATTTTCTCCTTAAAATTAAAAATATTAATGATACTTGATAATCTAGATAAATTTCAAAATTTTTAATATTTAATCATAATATAAAAAAGTACATCAGATTCTCTTCGAATATTTAATAATAAGACATCTTAAGTTGATTAAGTCTCATAACTTTCTTCTTGATCTGATGGTTGCATATAAACCTTTGAATTTTTTTCCAAATATGTAATTCTTTTTTCTAGAATGGTCATAGTTTCTATAATATTATTCAAAACTTTGTTTGTCTCTCTAATTTCATATTGGAGATCGCCAAGTTGATTAAGGATAAATGATTTAACTTTGGATTCCTTAACGGGATTTATTAACCAATTAATAATATTCTGAATGAATTTTCGATTATCTAATGAATTAATACCTATTCTTGAATTGCTAGTGAATATATCAATATCTCCAATCGCAATGATTTTTCCTTGACCGAATTCTGAATATGCTGCAAGAGTATACTGTTTTTCCTCTAGTTTGGACCACTCTTCAGATGCATTATTATAAACTTCTGACCATACAGATCGTTCATTTGATTGCAATATTGGCTTTACATCTTTACTTAAAAATAAGGAACATGCACCTCCAATTATTATTTCTCTTAAGTTTTTTGTTATTTGATGCTTTAAAAAATTCTGAATATGCAGTATGCTAGTACAATTTTTATTGGTATCATTTCTCTCTTTAATTATATTTTTCTCAAAAGATAAACCAAATTTTCCAGCAATATCATTTAGATTAGTTTTTTGGAGATGATCTGCGCCATATTCACTCAACAAGAGTAACCCCCCTCCACTTCTCACATGATCAACAACGTGTTTTATTTCTAAACTTGAAAAGAAATCATCAATTGGGTTACCAATGATTACAAGATCAATATTTTCTAATGTATCTTTTGTTATATGTCCATTCTCATTCTTTTTAATCTTAACATCTAATCGTTTTAGAAGATTTGAGAATTCTTTAAATTCTTCATCATCGATATTTAACATTTCATTGTGAGTTAAATCAAAAAGTATGGTTTTTTTTAGCATTGTTCCTATATCCTAAGTGAAAGAGATTTTAGCTGTTTTTAAAAAGGGGCTTATTTATTATTGATTATTTAATAAAATAAGTTTATGACTTACAAGAAAATTCGCATATAAAAATCATTACTTATCTATTTTATTTCCGTTCTTGCTTACCAAAAATTTTTTAAACTGTATATAATAATCTTTTTTGGATCATTTTAAGTGAAGTAAATTTAAAAAAATGTCAAATTGGAAATGGTTATGAATAACACAATTGCTGTTATAGGGTTATCGTGGGGTGACGAGGGAAAGGGTAAATTTGTTGATTACTTAGCTCAAAAAGCGGACATAGTTGTTAGGTATAATGGAGGAAATAACGCAGGACATACGATTGTTGCTAATGGAATTAAATATAAATTTAAATTGATGCCATCTGGTGCTCCTTTAGAAAAAGAGGGAGTAATCGCTAATGGTTGTGTGGTTGATCCAAAAGTTTTACTTGAGGAAATTGAA
Organism: uncultured archaeon; assembly: GCA_964396275.1. Classification (GTDB taxonomy): domain Archaea; phylum Asgardarchaeota; class Lokiarchaeia; order Sigyniarchaeales; family SOKP01; genus Loki-b32. Next base: position 4,234 of record CAYNEU010000187.1, read on the forward strand.
AATCTAAAGAAATTAAACAAGAGCATTTATTTAAAGCTGAGTTCTACAGCTCACGTAATTTTTCCCTTTCATCGTATTTTAGATGGATTAGAAGAAGAGTCAAAAGGAAATTATGCCGCAGGAACCACTAAAAGAGGAATTGGTCCTACCTATTCTGATAAAGCAGCTAGGTGGGGGTTAAGAGTCTTCGACTTAATAAATCCTGAGATTTTAAAGCCAAAATTGGAAAAATTGTTTAAAATTAAAAAAGAGCTTATAAATATTTATGATCCAAGCTGGAATGTTAATTTAGAAACCATTTATGAAGAATACAAAAACTATGGCCAGCAATTAAAGCCTTATGTAATTGATTCAGCATATTACTTGAATAAAGCTCTTGATGCTGGAAAAAATATTCTTCTTGAAGCGGCTCAAGGTAGTTTACTCGGTATAGATCATGGGTACTACCCTTATGGTACATCATCTAATGCGAATGCATTGGGTATTTCTGCAGGTACTGGAATTCCTCCAAAAAAAATAAATAAAATAATTGGAATAGTAAAGGCATATACTTCTCGTGTTGGTGAGGGAAAATTCCCAACAGAATTGTTTAATGATACTGCTGATAAAATCCGAGAACAAGGTCATGAATACGGAACTGTAACCGGAAGACCACGTAGAGTTGGATGGTTAGACCTTTTTAATATTAAATATGGAATTATGATTAACGGTGTTGATAAGATTATAATCACTCTTTTAGACGCCTTAGAAGGGATTAATCCAATTAAGATATGTACCGCTTATGAACTTGACGATAAAAAACTTGAAAGTTGGCCAATCCAATCAGAAATAATTGAAAAATGTATACCAATTTATAAAACTTTTGAAGGTTGGGAAGTAAAATCTCGAGATGAATGGTTAGATATTGCCAAAAAAGGATATGATGCCCTTCCAGAGACAATGAAAATATATATTCAATCTATTAAGGAATTACTTAACACTGATATTGCTATGGTTTCTATTGGACCAGATAGAAGAGAAACTATAGTATTAGAAGATATTAATTTTTAATTTTTTTCTATACTCATTTTTGATTTACTTAACGCATACTAAACCAAAACGATACACATAATCATTTGGCGGCCATTCTATATTAAAATCTAAATTTTTAACAGTCTGAGTTACATCAATTCCTACAGCTTCCATAGAATATCTTTTTTTGTTGGGATAACGACAAGGTTCACCAGCGTCATAAGTACATCCTTTATCTTTCTCATTTGAGCATAATCTACAAAAACCATCCCATAAAATAAGTTTTCTTTCATATGATATTTGTATTTCTTCGATAAAATTTAAAATTTCTTGCTCTAGTTCATCTCGTAAAATATTTTTCATGAATAATGCATTTCGTATACTTTTTTCATTTCTTTTAGGATGTGATGCTTTTATTTGTTCAACATATGAATTCAAATCAGATTTGAGATATACAAGATAAAATTTTTTATATCTAGAGATCTCATGTTCTAAAAATGGAGCTTCAGGTGGACAAGCCCAGGAATGCCCATAACTGGGACATTTAAAATTAGGATTAAAGCAATAAGATTGCACTTTCGGATCAAAAATTATATCCCCTAATTTTACTTCAAGAAATGGCAATTATAGTTCCAACTATTATTCTTAAAATGTAAAAAATTCAATAATATAAAATTTTTTTCTTAATCCTAATTCGGTTCTTATGCTTAGAGTGTAAGCCTAAAAAAGGAAATTTTTTTTAAGAACCAAATAATAAATGAGATAAAAAAAAAATTTTAGAATTTTAATTGTTGGTGTGAATAGATTGAAATTATTAAAAGATAGAAAAAGCAAAATATTAGACGCAGCAAACGAATTTTATACTCAAGTTTTGAGAGGTTCGGATTTGCTGCATGACTGTATTAATGATTTAATCGAAGGAAAACTAAATAAGAATAGATTAGAAGAAGTTATAAAGTGCGAACATGATGGTGATGTTGCAAAAGAAAATTATATTAATGTTCTTTATGAGGATAAGCGTTCTCTCCCTTTTTTAATTGAGGATCGATATAGATTAATCAAATATTTAGATATTGTTTCTGATAAATCAGAAGAACTTGCTCGTGGTTTACTAGTTTTTCCTTTTGATTTTTATAATGACATCAAAGAGGATATGAAAAAACTCAATGATACATATGAAGAAACTGTGAAATTATTGATCGAAATGATAAACCTTATGGAGACTGATTTTAAGACAGTATATGAAAAATCGTTCAATATAGAAGTACTAAAGAGAAGTGGTCGTGAATCCAAATTTAAGATCTTAGGAATAATATATAAAAAATCAGAAGAAAGATCTCTTCAAATATATTTAACGTCAAAAATATGTATTAAATTATTTGATATGATTGAAAGAGCTGAAGAAATTAGTGATTTTCTTAGAAGTTTGATTGTGAAATATCCGAGTAAATAATTAGAGGAGATTCAAATGGCTTTTTCTGCAATATTAGCTATCTTTTTATTCATAGCGATAATTATTGCTTTTGGAATTGGCGGAAACGATGAGACTTTTGCTGGAATCTATGGTTCAAGAATTCTAAATATGAAACAGATTCTAATTTTAGCTACAATTTTTGCAATAACAGGAGCCCTCATATTAGGTGAGGCTGTAAGTAAAACAGTAGGTAAAGGTATTTTGACAAATCTTAATAATGCAATCGTTATAACAATTTTGGTTTCTACTGCTATTTGGTTGATCTTATCATCTGCTTTGGGATTACCAATATCAACTACTCACGCAACCATCGGAGCGGTTATAGGTCTAGGAATAGCTCTCAATGCTAGTCTTGATTGGTTGAAGATTCTTGAATTGAGCATCTGGTGGATCTTATCTCCGATTATTGGGTATATTGTCTCATTTTTTGTTTTTAAACTTATGCGTAAATACAAAATTAAACACTTAAATGGATTTCAGAGCTTAGAAAAAACAGAAAAAACTTATACATATATAGTTTTAATAGTTATCTGTATCACCGCATTCTCAAGATCAGGAAATGATTGCTCAAATGCAGTAGGAATTGTTGTTGGTATTGGAGATATACAAATAAATCTTCTTCTTTTAATAACTGGATTTAGTTTAGCAGGGGGATTAATAGTTTTAGGGCGAGGAGTTATTAAAAGTGTTGGACGAATTACAGAATTGTATCCAAGTACTGCTTTTGCAGCTCAAATTCCTACGGCTGCAATATTATTTCTTGGTACAGCATTAGGAATTCCTTTATCGGGATCGCATATGTTAGTGGCTTCTCTAGTGGGCTTATCTAAAGCAAGTCATACTCCTACTAAAAAAGGTATGTGGAAAATAGTATTAATCTGGTTTTTAACCTTTCCCATGGCTGCACTTCTCTCAATTGTACTGTATTTTCCTATTAATGCAGCTATTTAACTCTATTTTTTTAATATCTTAGATTTAAGTATATATTTTAGAGAAATTAGCTTCGTTGATAATTATTAAGTGTCATCTCAAGATTTCTCGATGGAGTTTTTCAATAAAGGTATCAAAATCGTCTTTCGTATATTTTACATTTAATAAATGCCCTAAAATTGGAGGAACATGTTTTTCATCTTCATAAACAGGAATCATTTTAATTAAGCCTTTTTTTCTACGTTGAAATGCTGCCTGCCACTCATCACTTACAGCTGCAGATTTATTTGATCTTTCACTGCAAAAGAGAATAAAAACATCACTTTCTTGCAGAGTTCTATCCATAAATTCAACAATATTTTCTTTACTGTCCTTTTCCCAGTATAGAACCTTATCAATGTCAGGATATTTTTTAAGCTTTTTTACAATTTTATTTATTTGAAAATAGCCTGAATCTAAAGTAGAATAACTGATAAATATGCTATGCTTTGGTACCTCTATCGTTTCTGATAAAGGGGTAATTTGCCTTTCTGTTCCTATGCTTTCTGATCCTAAAGGAGCAATAATAGGCTCTCTCTTAGCATCTTCATAAATTCCTTGTTGAATATCCTTACAATCTTCAATTTTTTTCGTTGCTTCATTAAATATACCGAAGAATTCATATTGATCAGCTGTATCTTGTATTTTACCTAAATTTTTATAAGCCGATTTTATATTTTTCTCCTTTATGAGATCATCAACAAAAATTAATTTTGCTTCAAGTTTTCTTCTTATTTTTTGCCTTTTCTTCTCACTTATTTCTTTTTTCTTAAATCCTGATGTAGCCCTTCTCTTCTTTACTATAATAACAGCACTAACAATTCCAACAATAATAATCCCAACAATGAGAATAAGTAATAAAATTTCAAAAGGAAATGGTGGCTCCTCTGGTACACCAAGATTATATTTAAACGTATTTCCTTGACAATTAACCTCCTGATAGGGTTGATCGTTATCTGTTAAATCGTTACTTGTGATAGTATTATAGTTAGATTCATAAAGGTAAACTCCAATTGTATTATTATTTATTGTATTTCCCTTAATCTCATTATTATCACTATGCTCTAAATAAATGCCATAATCATTATTTTGATTAATTGTCTTTTTATTATCCAATATATTTATATAATCACTATCTATCAGCTTTATGCCGTTTAAACCATCATAATCAACAGTACTACTCGTTATGTTTACATATTGACAAGAGTCTAAAAGAATTCCATTTCCATTGTTAAAAGAACAATTAAGATATATTAGTACTCCATTTGATAAGTTTATTAATTTAATTCCTGCGTCATTTTGGTTATTACCAGAATTATGAAAAGAGCAATTTCTGATTATAAAGTAAACGTCAGAATTCCTAACAATAATACAACTACCAGAATTTTGCCCATCTATTTTAATAGATTCTATTATATAAGGGTCAAGTAATGTTCCAGAACCCCTACACCAAGGTAAGGCTGCAACTTCCAACCAAGTATAATCACCAGTACTAGTATTATCAATAAGCAAGGGATTTACTACCCAATACCCACTTAAATTGTCATAAAATTGAATAGTTACATTAATACAATTCGAAAGACTATAGCCAAAAATGTTATTTGCCACAACGATAAAATAGTAAGTTCCAGTTGGCAAATAAGTAATCTGGAATGATGTACTATTTGTTGCAATCTCAAGGGGCA
>CAYNEU010000188.1:0-2641 GCA_964396275.1 uncultured archaeon
TTTATTACCACTAATTTGTTATAATATCAATAATGATGGAGAAACTATTTATAAAGTCAGTTCAACACACAAATCCTTGAAAACATCAGAGTTATCTGGAAAAATCTTTATAAATGGTACTTCAGATTGGGTTGATTTTAAAAATGCCGGCAATTGCTCTGGCGAAGGTACCTATTCGGATCCTTATGTCATCGAAGATTTAATAATTAACGGTGGAAATATAGGAAGCTGTATACGTATTGAAAATTCTGATGCATACTTCCGAATCGAAAATTGTACCCTATATAATTCAGGGGAAAATTTTTTTATGTATGATGCGGGAATAAGACTATTTAATGTTAGTAATGGTTATTTGATAAAAAATAATTGCTCAAAAAATTTTTGTGGAATTTTTCACTATGGGAATAATAATTCCATATTTCAAAATAGCATAGTTAATAATCAAATCGGCATTTATGGAACTGGAGAATGTATTATTTCAAAAAACAATATTACTAACAATTTATTGGGTATTTTGGGGTATTATTATATGAATATTTCACTAAATAACGTGGATTATAATAAGGAAGGTGGGATATGGCTCCCTTGGGGTTTTAATAATTCCGTAACTTATAATTCAGTAAAATATAATGATGGTGTGGGGATATTCTTAAATGAAGGTGTTTATAATACTATCTCTCATAATGATTGTAGCAATAATAAAGGTAATGGGATTCATTTAGAAGGACGTATAGATACAATGATTACTCCATGGGATGATCCTCTATATGTACAGTCTTGTATGTATAATGTGATTTCAGAAAATATAGTAAATAATAATTCATGTGGTATAATGCTTAACATCACACAAATAAATCAAATAATCAATAACAGCATAAATAACAATAAAAATGGAGGGTTAGAATTATATTTCAGTAGAGATATTCAAATTTTAAATAACCAAATTAACGAAAATTATTATGGGATTAAAATAGTAGAATCTATTTTAAATGATGTCTTTCAAAACACCATAAATCATAATTATTATGGAATATTCATTAATTCTTCATATGGAAATGAAATTACTTACAATATTCTGCATTATAATAGAAAATGTTTTACAGAAACCGACGATTGCATAGGCGATAATATATATGAGAATAATGATTGTATAGAGATTCAAGATAATTCACTGAATTGGATCATTCCATTTACAATAATTACAGGTATCTCTTTTCTGGGGTTGGTAATAATTATTCTCCTCTTACGTCATAAAAGAACTTAATTTTAGAATAATTTCTATCTATAAATAATTTTTAATATAAAATAGATTAGAGATAAGCAATATTTTCTTAGAGTTTATGATTCTATAATCTCTTAATATAATGAAATATGTTTAGAACTCAAGTAATTAAAATTGTTTCTAAAATTTAATTTTTTAGGTATTTAGCTATAAATCAATATGTTTTATCTTAAAAGCGCTAATTTATTCAAAAATCAAACATAAAAGATATATTCCTACAAATTTAGCATAGTCTAATTAATTCTTTTCAAGGGAGGATTCTTAAATGATTAAATTATAAATTTAGACTTTTTGACTATTGTATAAAAATATAAATTATTTTATGGGGAAAATTTACTCTACTAAGAGTATATAACACTTTTCCTTTTTTTTTTAAAATCCTAACATTAAAAATTGGACCCTAGAAATAATAAATAATGATATATTACTTCTTCCCATTATTCTTTTCTAAACCATCTGTAAATTATGAAAATTGAGATTAAATAAAAAAATTCTTACTATTATAGTTTCGGTTTCTTTAATTACCATTATTACAATTGCTAGTTCAATTTTTATTGTAATTGAACTTAATAAGACAAATAACTCGGATCATTCATCGAATATAAGTGTAGAAGAATGGCTTGAGGATTTTGATTCATTATATAATTTTATCGAAAGGAATTATCCCTATATTTGGCTCAAAGAACGAACCCATGGATATAACTGGTTAGATTTAAAATCCCATTATGAAGAAAGAATTAAAAACGCTACTTCCAATGAAGAATTCTTACTTATACTATTAGATGCAGTGCAAGCACTTCAAAATCGCCACACTCAAATTGAATATCCTGGTAATATGGCCCAATATTACTCTGATTTTGAAAATTGGTATCCCCTCAATGAGGTATTTTCTGAAGAAGTTGTAGATGTTTCTGATTATTGGGAACCCTTATTTTTAAATTCTTATAGAGCAAAATATCGTGAGAGATATGAAACAATGATTGCTTATGAAAAAGGAGATTATGTTATATATGATGATGAATCTTTAGAACAACTCTATGGAACCGAATTAAAAGTAACTAAAGTTAATGGAAAACCCATAGATGAAGCAGTGAAAGATTGTTTTGACCAAGATTACTTGGATTGGGACTTTTTAAGAAATAAAACATATATATGGATGATCTCCCCTCGCGATTTTGGATCAGACGCAGAATTTACAATTCAAAATTCCACCGGACATGAAGCTAATATAACTTTCGATACAATATCAGAGTATTCACTCTATCCATATAACTATCCAGAAGACATGATTGATACTCAAATCTGGGAAAGCAAAAATGCTAGTTATATATATATAAAAAATTTTGTAAACGAGGATCT
>CAYNEU010000189.1:0-3330 GCA_964396275.1 uncultured archaeon
AGAAATTAAAAATATTCTAGATAAATCAAAAGTTAAGAGATCTATGGCTGATTGGGCTTTACAATTCGTCTGGAGTCATCCTGAAGTATCAGTTGTATTAAGCGGAATGAGCAATATGCAACAAGTTAAAGAAAATATCGAATCGGCCAATAAAGCTGTAAATAATAGTTTAATTGAAGAAGAAATGCAAACTATTTCCGAATTACGTAAAGTCTATGATAAATACGATCTTGTACCTTGTACTAGTTGTAGATATTGCTTACCATGTCCAAATGGAGTTTCTATTCCTTGGATTTTTAGACTTTTAAATGATCTAGGATATTGGGGCGAACACGGTAAAGCTAGAATTTTATCTTTTTATGATAGGATGGCAAAAACCCAAGAAGCTTTAGAAAAAGGAATATCTCAAGGAGATGAAGTAGAAGGAGCGGCAATTTTATGTATTCAATGTGGAGAGTGCCTTGAGAAGTGCCCACAACACATAGATATTCCTGATATTATGCAGAAAGCTAATGCTATTTTTGAAGAAGGGAAAAAAGTATCAGATGTTTTTAAATAATTTTCTTTATTGATTTACATCATTCTTTATAACCAAAAACTTCTTTTAAAAAGATGTATAATTTGAATTAGAAATAATTATTATTTATGGCCCTTGACGGTTGGAGTGGTCTCTGACGCTGGGCTTCAAACCCAGTTATCCTGCGGAGGGATAGGGGTTCGATTCCCCTCGAGGGCCGCCATTATGTCATAAATATAATTACATTGTGTTTTGAATGGTTGACTTTAATAAAATTATTGAATTTTTTGAAAGTGCAAATATTCCTAAAAATATGCTTAATAGAGGACAGCTTGTGTTAAATGAGTTCTTAAATCCAATAAAAATTTTATTTGAACAAAGATCTGTACCTAATAAACCTTGGACTGATGAACAAATCGAATTCTTACTTCACACGCTTTCAAATATGGATACAGATAAAGATATTAATGCTGCTAGAGTAGGTGAAAGAGAAGGAAGAATCGCTTCAAAATTACATTTAAGAACGTCAGCAGGATTCTGCCATGGTGTGGGAAGAAGTGGATTTTTAACAGCACCTCAACCTAAGGCACCTGGTGGATCAATAATGTATGAACTTTCTAATTACTTAGCTCGTAATATTTTAAGAAATACGGGATTACCAAACATAAAGGAGGCAATTGTAGTCCCGTTATGTACAGGAATGTCTTTATCTTTAGCATTGAGTGCTTTAAAATCTAGTAAGAATGAAAAAGAATTGAATCATAAAAGAACAGTCTTAGTTCCTCAAGTAGATCATAAATCGCTTTTAAAAGCAATTAATTTCACGGGTTTTAAAGCAAGAATTATACCCGGACAGATTTTTGGGGATGCGGTAAGGATTCCGATAGATGATATAAAAAATCATTTTGATAATGACTGTTTTGCTATCATCTCAATTACTAGTTTTTTTCCCCCTCGTGAACATGATAATATTAAAGAAATAAGTAAATTCGCTCAAGAAAATGATCTCATACATATCGTAATAAACGCATACGGGGTTCAAAGCCCAGAATGGATGAAATTAATTCGATCTGCAATTGATGCAGGGAAGATAGATGCAATAGTTCAATCAACAGATAAAAATTTCCTTACTCCTGTAGGTGGAGCTGTAATAGCATCACCATTAAAAGAAAATATAACTAAAATCAGCCAAGCATACGCGGGTCGCGCCTCGGCTACACCCATTGTGAATTTTTTAATTTCAATGTTATCAATAGGAATAAAAGGTTATCAAAAACTACTCAAAGAACAACAACATAATCGTGAAATCCTCGAAAGAAAATTAAGGGAAATTGCTGAAAAACTAAATGAAAGAATTCTTGATGTATATAATCCCGTTGCTGTAGCACTATCATTACAAAGTCTAAGTGAAAAAAAATTGTATGCCCTTGGTGGAGCATTGTATAACTTAAGAGTAACAGGACCAAGAGTATATAACCCAAAAGAAAACTCATTTGGAACATGTTGTAGCAATTATCCAACCCCATATATCGTAATGAATGCTGCAATTGGAGCATCAGAAAAAGATATCATTTCTGCTGTCGAGAGATTTGAAAAAGCATATAACCAAATAGAATAATTATAAATTTAAAACAAATATTTTGATGTTCTATTTAAGCAGAAATAAAAATAAATAAAAACTAGAAGTTCTATATTTTAATAAAAATTATACGAACAATACTAAATCGACAGAAAGGGATTCATAATGGAAAACCGGCTATTAGACCAATTTAATAATGTTATTACTTCTCAATGGCTTTCTAAACAAATTGAAGAGCCATATAGTCCTTTAATCCCTCGAGAATTGTTTGAAATCGCATATCACACATGTAATTCCGTGACTATGAGAAATATTTATATGAAACAATCTTCAAGTGAAGAACAAGGTGGTTCTAAAGCAGTTTTATATTCGAATGACAAAAAATTTATAGCTATTATAGGATTAGAAAATTCTTTAAAAATTACAAAATATTTTAACGAAGGAACTGCTGGTGATAAAATTATAACAGAAATTCAACCGCTACTTACAAAACGAAAAGCGAATTTTGCCTCTAAGGATGCAGAAATAAAAATTCAGATTTTAAAAAGCATTTTGGTTGAGAGAAAACTCGATGAATGCGCAAATTTAGTATTGTTAAAAGGCATAAATCGAAAAATATATTTTGCTATTGGGGATGCTAGAGAATCCGCTGCTGTTGTTCCAATATTTATGGAAGCTGAAGGCGCCAGTTTGGTTCAATTAGCTTTAAATAAGTGGATGGAAACAGCTCAGAGACTAGAACAAGAACATACTTTTCCTGACAATCTTGTTCCCGGTATTCTCAAAAATCTTACCCAGATAAAGAAATGGCTCCTTGATTTGATTAGTTCGTTTTTAGATAAATAAATACTTTTTCTTCAAGAATTTTTTTAAACCACATCGAAGAATAATACTACTTCACGTATATTAAGGTAATATATAGGTATATAAAGAAAAACGTAAAATAGATGTTTCACGATCAAAAAAAAATAAAAATATGGGCCATCGGGGAGTTTCATGCTCAATTTAGCCAATTAAGTCAATTTGAACCCCGGATTTCCTGTTAAGAGGGATTCCTCTCTTAAATCTCAGGTTTTTACTTTCTCAGACAATTAATTTTGTTGTATGTCTGATGATCATTTATAAGACCTGCGCTTGTTGACCAAGCATATAAAACCTTGTTAACCAGGCTAAGCAAATGGCCCAATTCATTTAATATATATTATTATTAGTAACCATATGTTAATAAACCTTT
>CAYNEU010000190.1:0-2287 GCA_964396275.1 uncultured archaeon
ATAATAAAATCTATTGGAATATCTCCAGATTTTGCTATACCTAATGCATTCTGTAAATAATTAAGAGCTGTATCTTCATGATTTAAGAGATTTGCGATTTTTCTCAACTTTAATAAGATTGATACGACAATTTTACGTTGTTGATTTTTATTAAATACTATTAAAGCATCATTTAGAATATTAGTTGCTTCTTCATATCTATAATTCTTTATTAATTGTTCAGCTTCAATATATTGATTTATTGATTCAATTACTTCAAAATTAGTTGGCGGTTTATTGAATAAGTCATTATGAAGATCGAATAATTCTTTTGTTATTACACTTTCATAACTTAAGGCAGAGAAGGGGAAATTATTGTGATCTTCTATAAAATTCTGATTACCATAGATGAGCTCTTTAACTGGTCGAAAATTAATAAATTCAGTTTGGTTTATATTTCCTTTTTGAATGATATCTACTAGAGAATTTAAAATTAAGCGTGTAAATTGAATCCAATTTTCAACAAATGATTCTAATCTAAACTCGGAATTATCTTTAAATAATTCATTTAAAATGTAAGGTGTATAACTATCAAATAAACCTCTGAGATGAAATTTATTATATTCTAAATCTTTGAAATATGTGAAGTAGCCTTTCTCTAAAATAAAAAACTCTTCTAAAGAGCTATCATTTGAAAACAGTAAGGTTTCAGAGGTTCTAAGCTTGGGAATTCCATATTTTAATTCCCAAGGTATTTTAAAGCTGGGCATTAATCCAGTATTTTGAAGGGATTCTACAATTTTACTTAAATTTGTATTAGAAAAGTCTTTAAGTCTATCTCTTTTATTCATCAGTGAAATCCGTATACGGTTTAACCATGAATTTTCTTTTTCATTGCTGATAGGTTCTGGAATAACTAAATTTAATAGATTACTAACTTGCTGCGTTTTATCTTGTAAAGGAAAAACATGTTCAAGAGTTAAAGATATTGTTAAATTTCTCAATGCTTTCATAAGATAAAGAATTACACCATAAGTATCCTTTTCTAAATTCCAGAATTGAAACGCTACTGAAATTCGAAAACTTACAACTTCAAATGGGATGTTAATTCTTATAGGTAGAGTTATTGGAAATTTGATTGTAAATAGGATTAGCTTCTCCTTTTTTAAACTATAGCGAAAATAGTTTTCAATAGTTCCTTCAATCTTCCATCCATTTTTTTCGATTAATTCTCTTAAATTTTTTATCTCATTTGAAGAAAGAGGAGAAATTGACATAAACCAGTTGCTCTTAAGTTATTATTGTTCTCAGAGATATTATATACTCCTATATAACTAGTAGTGATTTAAAATATTAAATTTTGTATTACAAATCGAAAAAAGATTTTATATTTGAATTTATTTGTAAACATTGTATTTAAAAGAATAAAAAAAGAGTCTATCATGGATATTCCACAATTTAATAAAGAACTTGGATTTAAAATTGCAATAGCAAAAAGATTTGAAAAAAAAGGTGATATTAAGGCTGCGATCCAAGAATGGATAGAAATATCTGAGATGGCACTTAATTTTTCAAAATCTCCGAAAATAGATGTTTCATTTAAGAATATGATTATTAATAGGACAAAAGGTATTTTTACTCATATAAAAAACTTAAAAGCTGGACAATTAAAAGAAGAAATCTATAAAGAGGATTTACAATATTTAGAAGAAGAATCAAAACCAGAAATATCATCAGAAAAGAGTCTAGACGAGGACATGATTAAACAAGAGGAGCAAGTAAAGCGAGATTCCGTTTTAAATCCCCCTGTTAATAATGAGTCTAAGATTATAGAAGATTCTGAATTTAGAGATTTACCAAAAGGATTTAAAGAAATTCAACCCTCAGAAGACTTTACGATAATTACTCCCCATGATGAAGAATTCGTTAAAAAACAGCGCGCTAAAGCAGAAGAAAGTGTAATGATCAAACCCAGTAAACAAGACCCTTCAGAGGGAGTTAATAAACCGGCTGATAGGATAGAGTACGAGCAACCTAAAGATAGTAAAAGTCTTGTTTGTTTTGCATGTGGTTATGATAAAAATGCTCTAAATGATAAAGTCTGTAAGAATTGTGGAACAGATTTGAATTAAAAGTTCTCAAATTTATTCATGTCTTCAAATCTAAAAACTCCAAATCTTTCTGATCGCCTTTTTTTTAAGACATATTCCCAACCCATCCTAGTATCTTTTAGACATAGTTGGGTTCCATATCCTTTCATTAATTCATATACCCTATTTTGGTATTCTACCACTTTTACTTTTATTTA
>CAYNEU010000191.1:0-1793 GCA_964396275.1 uncultured archaeon
TGTTCGTGAAAAATCTCTCTTAATTAAAAGTAATTTTGTCCCAACGATAAGAAATAGAAATCTAAATTATACTCTAAAATTGAATTTAAGACAGCCTAATCCAATTAATCCTGAAGATGATTTAGTGATTAATAAAACTCATGATATTGAGATTAACGCAAGAAATTCTGGATTTCAAACAAAATCCCCAAAACCAATCTCATTTTCAATTTCGGGATTAAACATTCTTTTAACAAAAGATATTTTTAAACCAGGAGAAACTATTAAAATCGGTTATACTTCAGAGGAACTTAAACAGTTAGAAATAAGACTTCTTCAAAATTCAAACTTGGTTTGCTATTGTGAAGCATATGGTCAAAATTGCCGCAAAGTTGAGGAACTTCCCCCAGCAATTGCAGGAGATGTTCGAACACAAAATTTTGAAAAAGATTTTATGCTTCTAAAGGTTCCAGAAGTTGCTGAACCAACTTATAATTGGTTATGGTCCCCTTCTGAAAAAGAACAATTTGGATTTAGATATGGAGCTTATACAAAGTGGAGCTTGTTAATCATTGGAAAGAAGAAGCCAGAATTTGGATTAGAACCAATAAAGCTTGAAATTCCAATAACTATTTCTAGTGGTCCGATTTCTGAGGAAAAAGTAGGGGTGGATTTATTTTCAGAAAGTTCTGCTGCTGCATCTTCCTTATTTGATGGTATTTCAAAATTCCAGAAGATCTATAAAGTAGTATCAATTGATTCTGATATTGACAAGTATATAATGAGAATAAAAAATATTTCCAAAAATGATTTAAAAGGAGTAACTGTCGTGATTTCGGGGTTACAAGAAGGTTTATTCGAAACTGCTTCACAATTAACAGGTTTAAATATTTGGAAAAAGGGTGAAGAGAAAGAAATCGTTTATGAAACAAAACAAAATATTACTGCCCTCATTTCAATTTTAGAAGATAATAGTCAACAAAGAATTAGGATACAATCACCAGTCTCAGAAGCAAGCTTCTTTTAAATATATGTTAAACATATGTATATTAATTCATAGCAGTAATCAGTTTATTATCATAATATTTATTTAGGACTAGTCTCAAAATATCTTCAAAACAATCTAAGATTCCTTCTCCTTTTATAGCACTAGTAAATCTTGTATCTATATTTTTGTATTTATAGTATCCGATATCTCTTAAGAAATTTAATGAGTTAAATTTATCTTCTAAATCTTGTTTATTAAATGCAATGATGATCGGAAGATTACTTATATCTTTATTAAAATATGAGATTAATTCCTGCCAAGAGATTAAATTTCTGTCATATACATCTTCATGAGAATCTATGACAAAAATGACTCCATCAACAGCTCTTAAAGTAATGGGTCGAGTAACAAAATAGAAATCTTGTCCCGTAGTAGTATATATATGGATTTTTAATGCCCATTCTTGATTTTGAAATGTAACTGTTCCATAATCAAAAAATAATGTTCTATTTACAGTACTCTCAATACTATAAACATCTTTATCCTTTCCAAAATCAGAAAAGAGAGCCTTTATTGAAGTAGTCTTGCCCGAAAGAGCTGGACCAAAATACACAATTTTGATACTGATTGTTTTATCACAGTAATCGATAATCACAATGAGTAATCTGAAAAAAGATTTAAAAAAGCCAAGTTTTTTCTTCAAATCCCAAATTACACTTTTAAAAAATAATTTTATGCTTCAGGAATAAGCAAGACAAAATTACACCCCTTAGAATAATCTCCTTTAACTCTATCTTCCACCCAAATTTTACCATTGAAAGAATCA
>CAYNEU010000192.1:0-4774 GCA_964396275.1 uncultured archaeon
AAACAAGGTTCTTGAATTCTTTGATCCATTCAGGTAATTTATTTAAATTATTATTTTCTAAACTTAGATTCTCCATATCCTGAAATTCTTTAAACCATTCAGGTAAATCATTATTTTTAGGATATCTTATGCTTAATCCTTTTAAATTTTGTAGTTTCCTAATAGATTCTTCAACAAGTTTTAATTTATTTGCTTCTAGATTTAGTTTTGCTAAATCCAAACCAAGATATATTACAGAATCATTTTCAACATAATAACAAAAACTAAAATCATTTTTTACAGCATAAGATCTCACATTAAATTCTTTTTCAGTTACTTTTACTAATTCTTTAATTACATTCTCATCATTACTCATTTTATGTATCACTCTTGTTTTACACTTTTTAACATTCTTAAAATTATTTTGTATTTCTTTGCAGTGCATATTATATATTCTTATTAACTTCTCAAATTAATTCAAATTTTTTAAAATTTGGTATATTCTTTGAATTTTTAAAAAAATAGTGATCATTATTTTTTTTTGTGGGTAATTCCTCAAAATTTCTCTCAAAACCATTATTAGAATGTTTTAAATCATTCAATAAATTTGATAAAATAACGATAATTAACCATTTAATTTTAAAGCGCATGAAGATTGAAAAATTTACTATGGAATCATATGGAAACGTTGTTAAACTCTGGAGAAAATCAGGCATCAGCGTTGGGTCAACGGATACAAGAGAGGAACTTGAGAGAATGCTTCAACGAAATCCAAATCTATTTTTAATTGGAAAAGTTAATAATAGAGTTATTGGTGTTGTAATTGGAGGATTCGATGGAAGAAGAGGTTATGTCCATCATCTTGCTGTCGATCCAGATTATCAAAAGAAAGGATATGGTAAAATGATAATGGATGAATTGATTGAAAAATTTCGTAAAATCGGTGTCCATAAAATACATTTATTTATTGAAAAGTATAATAAAGATGTTGTTGAGTTTTATCGGAATTTAGGTTGGGAAATAAGAGATGATTTAATTATGATGAGTTTTATCCCTGATAAAAATTTATACAAAATGCGAATTTAAAAAACCATCTATTTTGTAATATTAAGCAATTTTTTTTATTTTTGAACTAATTTTCTTAAAATTTTAAATAATATAGAAATGAATAATATTACATATTTCTAAAAAAACAAACATATATGAGAATGAATGTCGAAATGAGTCAAAAGGATCTAATAAAATTTTACGGAATAAATAAAAAATGGCCAAAGGAAACACCTAGACATGTTGATTATAATGCTGTCCCTTTAGGAGAGCTTTTAAGTAGGACTGCTTTAAAATACCCCGATTCTGAAGCAGTATATTTTGAAGGTTTCCGAATGACATATCTAGAATTAGACACTCTCGTGGATCAATTTGCTACCGCATTGTCAAAAATAGGTGTAAAAAAAGGAGATGTTGTATGTATAGATTTACCAAATATACCCCAATATCTTATTGTCCATTGGGCAGTTGTTCGAATTGGGGCAACGTCAAATCCAATACTTCCTGTAAATCGATTTATTGAGATTGTCCATCAAGTAAACGACTCAAAAGCTAACACACTCGTAATATTAGATTATTTATATGAAGAATACCTTCTTGGTAAGGAATTAAGCAAAATGCCAACATTAAAAAATATCATCTTAACAGGATTAGCAGAATATTTACCTCCTTTAAAAGCAAAACTAGGAACTGCTCTTGGAAAAGTTCCGAGGATGAAAGAATGGCCAGAAAAAATAGGACACATCACATTCCATAGATTTCAAGAAGTTTTAAAAGATGGACTTCCAATAAACGTTCCAAAAGTGGATATAAATCTTAAAGAAGATATATCTGTTTTAATATATACGGGCGGAACTACAGGAGTTCCAAAGGGCGTAATGACGTCTCATTATTCAATGGTAGTCAATGCACTTCAAACAGATATCTGGGCGTCAACGCAATTACCAGAAATGAATGCGTTAAAGGGTAAAGGAGGAATGATGTTAGTAGTACCACTTGCTCATTCTTTTGGCAATATAGGTATGACTGTTTCAGTTTTAGAAGGTTGGAAAATGATCCTATTACCGCGACCTCCAGAAAAAATATCGGATATATTAAAAATAATGATGAAAGAAAAAGCTACATATATGCCTGGAGTTCCTACGCTTTATATAAAAATAAACGAAGATCCTGCTTCAAGAAAATATAAAGGTAAATTAGGTACTCTAATAGCATGTATAAGTGCTGCTTCAGCAATACCCAAGGAAGTTAAAAATGAATTTGAAAATATCACTGGTGTAAGTATTGTCGAAGGATATGGAATGTCAGAATGTTCTCCAGTAGTTTCTTTGAATCCATTTCAAAAAGAATTTCAAAAGATAAATACTGTTGGTTTTCCTATTTCTGATACATTACTTAAAATAGTAGACTCTGAGGCTGGTACAAAATTACTACCTCATTGCCCAAATGAAAGTTGCGAAAATTGTGGTGAAAATGAACTGCAATATATAGGAGAAATATGTTTTTCAGGTCCACAAGTTATGATTGGATATCTAGGAAGGAAAAAGGACACTGATTATGCATTACGAAATGACTCTGAGGGTGTTGAATGGTATTATACTTCAGATATCGGATGCGTTGATAAGGATGGGTATTTGCGTATTAAAGATAGAAAAAGAGATATGATTAAAAGAAAAGGTCATGCTGTCTTTCCAAGAGAAGTCGAGGATTTGATTTATATGCATGATGCTGTAAGTGAAGTAGGGGTCATTGGAGTACCTGACCCTGAAACAGGTCAAGAAATTAAGGCATTTATTTCATTAAAACCTGAATTTAAAGAAAAAGTAACTAAAGAGGACCTTATGGAATGGTGTCTGACTAATATTAGTCCTTATAAATATCCAAGAATGATCGAAATTGTTCCTGACTTACCTAAATCTATCGTAGGTAAAATTTTAAGACGAGAATTACGTAAAGAATGAGAATATCAATTTATAATTTTCTTTTTCATTATCTATTTAATTTTATACTTTATAAAAGCGACATTTTAACAAAATATTAACAATTTAAAGTCAATTACTCAGTTTTTATAGTTAGTAAAGTGATTGCTTGGTTTGGGCACCTATGAAAACATACTGAGCATCCGCCACAAGATCTGTTAGATGAGATCGTAATTGCCTTTCCATGTTCTCCAAAAATCCTTAAATTCAAAGGACAAAATGTCACACAGGTTCCACAAGATTTACATTTTTCTAATATAGTTACTGCTTTATACTTTATTTCGATTAATTCATCTATTTTTTTCTGTAAATTTTTTGATACTGAATCTATAAGTTTCATTTTATACAAGATATAATAGAATAAAGCTTAGAAAAATTAAGATATATAAAAAAAAGGAGGAAGATTAATAAAGAATTCTTATGTTCTTCATGAAATCCTAGAACATAGATCCTTTAATATCTTCTCAGCTTGATGAGTAAAACTTGAAATGATATCATCCACACCTAAGATAGAATCTATTAATCCACATGTTTGTCCTACTGGTATCGCTCCATTTTCAACATCGCCTTCTGTATATACAATCTCATAAGCATGCAAATCTTTAAGATATTCATCCATTTCATATGCTAATTCTTGCTCGATTTTCTCCTCTTTTGCTAAAATTTCACCATGTTCTAAGCAATATCTATTTTTTAATAATCGAATTGGTCCAAATCCACCTGTCGTAAGCAATGTATCTCTTGCTGTTGCAGGAGCAATAAGATTTTTATAATTTTCATGAAATTCGCTTTCTTTTGAAGCAATAAATCGAGTGCCCATAGCAACAGCATCAGCACCCATCGCTAATCCTGCAGCGATTCCTTCAGGACTCGCAAACCCTCCACAAGCAACTAACATTTTATCAGGATATTTTTGAGCAGCTTGTTGAACTAGTACTAGTGTAGAAATTCCTTCATAACTCTGATGTCCACCTCCTTCTGTACCTGTTGCTACTATTCCGTCACAACCTGATTCTACTATTTTATCTATTAACCATAATGCTGGTCCAACATGGAAATGATACATATCAGAAGCTTTTTGTTTCCATATTTTTCCAGCAATACGAGGACTTCCCGCACTAGTTAAACCATATATTAGTTGCTCTCTAAGTTTTTGATTTTCTTTCCGCCATTGTGGTATTTTCCTTAAAAGGACTCGGTGATCTGTTTGTATACGAGCAGTTCTTACGTTAAACCCAAAAGGTTTATCTGTATGTTCTATCACATATTCTAATTGTGCCTTAAAATCTTTTACTGAATTTATTCCTCTTAGTGTAGCATGGCTAACGACACCTAATCCACCTGCCTCTGAAACGGCAACAGCTAATTCAGTAGTATAAAATGGACCCATTGGTGCACTAATAATTGGATATTTTATCCCAAATTTTTCAGTAATTCTTGTTTTAATCAATTTTTACTTCACCTAATTAACTAAAATAATGATAGTTTATTCTTGCTTTTTAGAAGTAAAAAAGTTATCTAAATTAAATATATTTGAAGGTTAATTTTCTAATTAGGAAAAACAATTTGACAATACAGATTATTTAATTTTAGGTTAAATACTATAAAAAATTTAAAATAAAAAATATAAATTAATTAAAACTTCTGACCACATTGTTTGCAAACATTCACTTTACTATAAAGTGGGCTGTGACCAATATAACCAAGTACTTTACTTTTATCTTCTTCAACCTTTAAATCTTTCCCTCTTGCACCGCATTTAGGGCAAA
>CAYNEU010000193.1:0-5466 GCA_964396275.1 uncultured archaeon
TCAATACCCATGACATTGAATTTCTTTTTTAATTCCCGAACGACCAATTCTTCTTCAATAGCGATTATTGAGGGTAAATACTCCAAAATTTTTACTTTGGACCCAAATCTATTGAAAATGTTTGCGAATTCACAACCAATCACCCCACCACCTACAATCAATATAGTTTCCGGAATCTTGTTGAAATCTTTAGCTAAGACGTCATCACTTGTAAGTATAAATTTATGGTCAATATTAAAGGAGGGGATTAAAGTTGGTTTTGCTCCAGTTGCTATTATTAAACGTTTTCCTTTTATCTGTTTTGTATCCTTACCTTCAATATTAATCGTTATTCCATAATCCAAGGATGCTTCAAGAATCCTAGCGGCTCCATAATATAAATCAATTTTTCTTTGTTTAATTAAAGTCTCAATGCCACTTATTAACTCATTCACAATTAAGTTCTTACGATTTATAGCATTCTTGAAGTTAGGTTTAACTTCTCCAATTATATCCACTCCAAAGTCCTTTGCATCCTTTTCAATTTTTTCAATTAATTTTGCTGAGCTAAAAAGTGCTTTAGTTGGGATACATCCACGATTTAAGCACGTTCCCCCAACATTATCCTTTTCAATAAGAGCAACTTTTGCGTCATATTGCGCAGCCCTAACAGCTGCATGATAACCTCCTGGTCCCGCACCAATTATTATAATATCATATTTCATTTCAAATTTCACCTAAATTTTTTAAAGAATCTATTAATAATATATTTATTTCCATGAAAAAATAACATTGCTTTTTATTACTTCCGTAATCCTATTAATCTTTATCCAATGAGGAAGTTTGAGTCTAAAAAATTGTTTTACTTATAGTATATTTGCTTTTAAATAAGCTTAATTTCAATATATAAATTCCATACTGAAAGAGAGAGCTAATTTAAGAAGTTATTAAGGAATTATAATCGAAAAATCTTCATCTGGATTAATTTATAATGATACCATATTTCTTTAGATCTTCTATTAATTTTTCAGTATAGTAATAATGGATTCCGTTAAAACCTAAAGATCGAGCAATCTTTATATTTTTCTTCTCATCGTCAATTAATATTGCTTCTGATGGCTCACATTCTAAATGCTTTATTAGTTCTTTATAGAATTCAATATCATTTTTGTTCATATTATAATCAAAACTAAATACTGTATCATCAAAATACTTTAGAAATCCGCATTTTTTGTCCAGATATTCAATGCGTTCTCTTACATTTCCACTGAAAATCACTAATCTATATTTTTTTTTTAATATGTGTAACAAATGTTCAATACCATAGTGAATACAATAAGACCCAAACCATATATATCGTGTGTGCTTTCTCTCCTTTCTATTAATGTCCAATTTTAAAAATAATTTTTCTTCAAACTCATCAATAGTCATTAACCCTCTTCTTAATAAATTACCCTCTGAATTTGGTTTATCGCTAAAAATTTCCCGAAGTAATTTTTCATCTTTAATATCATATATTTCTTTGATCTTCTCTATTGCTAGAAATGAACCTAATGTAAAATAGACTCCTCCCAAATCAAATATGATTGTTTTTATATTATAAATAGTCATAATTGAATTATAAATAAAAATATAAAAAAGCTTTTTGAATACATAATCAAATATTCAATATTTTAAAAAATAAAACATTTTAATTTTATTGAATTTTAAGACTTTGATTCTAATAATCTCATTTAAACTCAAACTCTAAATGAATTAAATTTGAGGTTTTTTCTTCCTGTGTTGTTATAAATTCTAACTGAAAATATTCGGATAACAGATTTTTATATAACATAGAAAAGTAATTTGCAAAGATTTCATCTAGATCATGCAAACCTCTAAAGATAAAGATATTATCTCGAATCTGAATATCGATAGTATTAAACCATTTTAATCCATTTTTTCCATATAAATTTATTGAAAAGGCAGCATAAGTCTCCAATGAATCGTTATTCATAGGTTTAGCTACCAAGAATTTCATTAGATCAGAATATAGGGAAGAAACTTCATTAGCTAGAATATTTAAATCTTCATTATTCATTTTAGATAAAATTTTAGAGAATGCGATTTTAGATATCATAATTAAGTTGTTATTTTGATTAAATAATTCCAGATTAAGCCATTGTTCAATGGCATTTTTCGCAACCAATCCACGGGTTTTATTGGTTTGTTTTGCAATAATATCTAATTTATTGAGTACTTCTTCTGAAAGTCTAAAGCCAAGAAAATTGTCTTTTTTCTTTATTGGTTTTTTTGCCATTTTACGAGTTTGTCTCTTTTTTCTTTATTGGTGTCTTCTTTAAAACTTATTTATATAAATATAAAATGTCTTTATATGTATATAAAGTTGTCGATTGTATTTTATATTTTCAGATGATAACATTTAAATATCATGTTATCATTATACTAAATTATCTATAATAACTAAAAAAATTAGGAGGAAAATCACTTAAAATGAAAGGAGACCCCGAAAAAAAGAAGAAGAAATATGATTATGAATATGATGATTATGATGATAAAAATGATGGTGATGACAAAGGTGATGATTCTGATGAGGAGGATGATGGAGATTATGAACATGAAGAAGAAGATCTAGATAATTATGATGAAATTTATAGTTAATATATTCAAATTAAAAAATAAGTAAAATCATTTTTAAAAAAAAAGTTCAAATAGAAAATTAAAATAAATATTAAACAAAAATGGTGGATTGTTATGGAAGAAACTAAAAATATTGAAAAATTAGCCGAAGAAAATTCGAATATTGCGAAGGAAGAAAAAGACGCAGCAGGAGAAATGAAAGCTTTAGCTAAACAAACTGTAAAAAGGGCTAAAGCTAGAGAAACGCTTGTTAAGAATGAAATTGATCTAGCAAAAATACGAGAGCGATTAGCGGAGAAGAGTAGGAAATTAGTTCAAAGCAAAGAAAAAGTAAAAAATCTTTTGAAATTTAATGATGAAAATTTAAATGCTGAGAAAAGTCTGGCGATATACAATGAAAAGGTTGCTGGAGCTCAAATAAAGATTGCTGAAGTTCAACGAAAGATTGCGAATGTTGAAATTGAAATTGCGGGAGTGAAAGTAAAACTTGCTAATAAGAAACTTGAAGAAGCTAAAGAAAGAGATAATTTAGCAAAAAAGCAAATAGCTTATGTAAAAATGGTAAATACGAATGCTCCTGGTGAGAAAATTTCAAAAGCCGAGGAAGTATATCTTAAAATTCAGAAAGAATTAACTAAGCTTGAACTTGATGCAATGGCAATAAATAAAAATATGATGGAAAAACAGAATAAATTAGCTGATCTTAAGAAAGAACACTCAGAAAGATTAGCTGAACGCGAAAAAATAAGACCTGCAACAAACAGATCTTAAAAATTGATTCAAAAAAATACATAAAATTAAATTTTTTTTATTTATCTTTTAAAAGAACAATAATGAATAAGCTTTTAATTTTAAAAATCTATTGTTAGAATAATTGAAAGTAATAAGGAGGATGACCTTATAATAGCAAATCAATCAATACTTTTGTTATTGCTTTTATTTGGGTGGGCTTTTAATAGTATCCATAATTGTGTTGATATTAACATTTATCGAAGAATTGAAAAAAAAATCAGATGAAGGCTTTATCTTTATCATTCTATCAGGAATGGCAGTTACCTTTTTAATACCTGTAATTTTAGGATTGATCCAAGAATTATACTAATATTAAAAATTAATTTAATTAACCTTATTCACTTCTTTTCTGTATCTTTTCCTTAAATTGTTGGATTTCACTATTTTTTTTTTCTATTTCATGATCTAAACTATTGAATTCACTTTGCAAATCATTCAATTCTTTCATAAGTTTCTTTTGATCTCCTTCAATTATTCCTTTATCGATATCATTTAATTCATTACGCAAATTCATTATTTTTTCCATTTTCTTTTTAAGGTCATCTTTTAAATTTTTAACTTCTTCCTCTTTTAATAATATATCTTGTAATATCAGTTCTTTTTCATCCATATCGATTAATTCTTCAATTATAGTCATATATCTCTTTATTGCAGTTAATTTTAGTTCTTTTTCTTCTTCTTTCCTGAAAAAAAGGGCAATATTACTATCCTCACCGAGTTTTAAAATAATAATAGACATATCATCAGTTTCAAAAATAATTTTTTTATAATTTTCAAAATTATAATTACAAATTTTGTAAAGTTTTTTTGTATGATTTAATATTTCTGCTAAATTTTCGCCTAATTTTGGTATATTAATCTCTTGTTCAAATGTAGTTTGAAAAATCGTGCCATTGTTATAGAACATAACAACATGTTTAACTTCTGGTAAAACCGCTTTAATTCTAAGAATATTTTTAAATACCATTTCACTATCACATTATTATAATTTTTACTTAGCTTAAAATGAATTGCATATTTTTTAATAATTTATTCTAATTTTAAGCATAAACCTTTACTCTATTATAAAATTTCTAATTTTAGCTACAAAGTTCTGTATTTTAGAAGTTTTACCTTTATTTAATTTTAATCTTAGCAGCATAGATAAACTAAAAATAATGAAGAATACAATTAAAAGAATCATCATTCCAATTAAAAATTGGTAAATTATTACAAAATAGAGAGAAACAATTAATAATTGGTAGTTTGTTGTAAAAAATCCTAACTTAAAAAATTGTTTCATACTAATTGGTCGTTTATTCTTTTCAGCAATATTAGCAACAAGGATATTATCACCCATAGGAGTCAAATTGTCACCCCAATTAGCTCCTAATGCTAAACTAAAGAATGGTTGATTTACATTTTCAATTGATGGGATTAAAGGCATTCTTCCAATTGCAGGAATTAATATTTTGGTAATAGGAATATTATCTATATTGCTACTTAGATATGCAGAGAACCATATAATTATTAGAATCTGATTTAACGGACTTCCTCCAGCGATATATGAAATTCCTTCACCAATTGAATATAAAAGTCCAGTATATTCAAGAGCACCCGAGATAATGAAAATTCCTATAAGATAGAGAATGAGTTCAAAATCGATTTTTGTTATTATATCTTTAGGATTTAGTTTACTTGTAATTATCAATATTAATGCCACCGTTAAAGCTAAGATATCAATTGATATAATGGTGGGAGGAATTATAATAAAGAGTAAAAATATAACAAAGAGTGCAATAGCAGATTTATATAGAAGCATTTTATTTTGAACAAAATTCCAGGTATTTATTTCTTTTAAAATCTGAAATCCTCCTGTGGGTATTTACAAGTCTTTTTTATATAAAAAAATAAAAAATATTAAAGTCAAGGGGAACATTAGTAATGAAATTATACCTACATTTATAAAAAAATCAATGAATGAGATATTTGCATAACTCGTTATTAAAATGTTAGGAATCGAAGATATTGAAAAAACTGTTCCACCTATGTTTACTAAAATTGCTTGCGTTAATA
>CAYNEU010000194.1:0-1960 GCA_964396275.1 uncultured archaeon
CATACATCGGAGGAGTATTTGGTATAACTGTTGCAACAATGGGGTTATTGTCAATTACAACAATAATTTTAGCTTTTGATGGTTTTGGACCAGTATCCGATAATGCCGCAGGGATAGCCGAAATGTCTCATCAGGGAGAAGAAGTACGATATAATTTAGATAAGCTAGATGCTGTTGGTAATACTACCAAGGCATTAGCAAAGGGTTTTGGCATCACTTGTGCTGCTTTATCCGCTATAATATTATTTGAAGCGTATTTAGAAGAAATTAAAGCAATCGATGTTAATATCTATCATCCTATTGTTTTATGTTCCTTATTGATAGGAGCGGTCATTCCCTTTGTTTTTTCAGCATTAGCAATTAGATCTGCAGGAGTAGCAGCATATGCCATGATTAAAGAAATTCAAAGACAGTTTAAAGAAGATCCTGGAATACTCGAAAATAAGTCATTACCAAACTATGAAAAATGTATTGATACTGGTACAAAAGTAGCTTTAAAACAAATGATTTTTCCCGCATTACTCCCTACATTGACACCTATTATTCTTGGATTTTTATTCGGTCCAGTTGCTCTCGCTGCATTTTTGATATCTGGTACAATATCTGGAATAATATTGGGATTTGTTTTAAATACAGGTGGAGGAGCTCTCGACAATACAAAAAAGGCAATTGAGGGGGGGCTTTTAGGGGGGAAAGGTTCTAAGGCACACGATGCCTCCATAATTGGAGATACATTCGGTGATCCTTTAAAAGATACCGCAGGCCCCTCCCTTCATATCCTTGTTAAAGTAATAAATACGGTTTCAATTGCTTTTGCTCCTATTTTTATAGCTTTTGGACCATTAATCATATTATAAATAAATTTTCCAAAATGAATTTTCTGATGAAAATAAAACATATTTTAAAACTCTAAAATGGTGTTGATATAAAATGACTAGTAAAATTAAAGATCAATTAATTGAAATGCTTATTGAACATTCAAGAACTATGTATTCTATAATAAGCGATATGGGTGTTTTTTATGTAGCTTGGGCAGAAGTCTCAAAAACCAATCAAGATATATTAAAAAAAAAAGCAAGTAAATTGAATTTTGACATAGAAGAAGCAACATTGATAAAAAATCAAACAATTAAAGATTTTTCTGAAGCAGTACCCTTAGGATCGGGAGATTGGGTCATATTAATTCAGAAAATGAATAACTTATCAAATCTAGCTTTAAAATTTATTGATTTATTAATGTACATTGAATTAAAAGACGTAGATTCAGAAATAAAAAAAATGTATCATAAATCAATCAATGAAATTTTAGAAATGGCAACATTATTAAAAAAATCAATTAAATTGTTACGAGAAAACCCCAATAATGTAATTTTTAATATAAATAAGATTCATGAGCTTGGTAACTCCATAGACATGCTATTCTATCAATTTCTTCATTACCTTTATAAAGATAAAGATTTGGAAATCAGAAATTTATTGATAATTCGAGATAGTGTTGTGACTTTAGAACAATTTGTTGATAAAATTAATCATATAGCAGAGATCATTAGAGTTTTGCATTATGAATAATGATTTTATTGTAGGAAATTGGTAAGGGATTCTCAACGTTGGAAAGGCCAAACTAGGGATTTCATTTATAATATGGAAAGATAATATAGGAACACTTCCTGCAAATTTAATTGCAAATTTAATTACTTACTTTTAGAAGAAATTCTTTATAAGCAAGCAGAATTAATTTGTAGAGGGGAAAATTTAAGTGAAGACCTTATTGTTAAGGAGCGTTCCCTGCAGGAAAAAATGTTTTCTATTATTAAAGAAGAGAATAATAATGTTATAGCATAGTTAATGTTAGAAAAAGATAGTTCTGAAACATTAAAAGATATGAAAGATCAAAATTTGCCAATAACATCTCAGGGTTCTATTGAAACTCAAATTTAATATATGTTATCTCCATGGTTTC
>CAYNEU010000195.1:0-1537 GCA_964396275.1 uncultured archaeon
CTAGTTTTGTAACTTTATAGTTCTGAAGGTTTTTTTAGATTTAATGTTTAGCTTTTTATGTTTTGGGGTTAACTTTTTGCGCCCGTACTCGTTGGGTTTGGGTTTAAATTTTAACCCCCCCAACGAACGACGGAACGACGACGGAACTATATGACAGCATATAGAAAATGTTGTTTCCTAAATAATGCAATATAAAATGTGCGCGAGTGAGGTGTTTCATGCTCTAATAAAAAAAGTTATGGTTTTTATTCGCGCGATTAGATTCTAAATATTGAGAAATTTTTAAAAGTTTTTATCTTGTAATTAATTAGGGTTATTCTGATCTTTATTTTAAAAAATAAACTGGGTAAAAAGGTTGAGCGATACAAAGAAATTAGATCAAGCATTCTTAGCTCCAACTAAAGAAGGTTTGTTATGGAAAGTCGAAAATATCATTCCTCTACTTCATAGATTTGTTAAATGTTACAACAAGACTGAGATCAATATACTTGATGTTGGAGGCGGGTCCGGACTAATCCTTAAAAAGATATCTTCTCACCTTGAACAAAGGCACAATGTGAAAGTCAAGAAATTCGCTCTTGACAAAAGCCGAAGACTTCTTGAAATTCAAAAGAGAACAAACTATGATTTAGAAAAAATGTTAAACGAAGATATTTGCCACACTTCCCTTAAAGATAAAGAAATAGACCTTGCCTTAATGATTGATGTGATAGAGCATATACCTAACCCCGAACTAGCTCTTGAAGAATTAAAAAGAGTGAGTAATTTTGTAATATTCAAGGTACCTCTAGAAGAGAACTTTCATCGAAGAATCCTAAATTTACTTACAAGAAATAAGTACAGGCAACAGGATAAGGAAAGGGTTGGACACATTATCACCTATAATTTTGGCAAGCTTCAACACCAAATTGAAAATCATCTTGGTCAGATACTGGATTATAATTTTACGAATGTGTTTGATTTGGATAGAAAAAGGTGCATCAATAAATCGAAAAGAACGAGATTCATCACTTCACTCGCTGCATACATTTTCAAGATTTCACCTATAATGAGTTCAATAATTTTCTATGATTTCATTATAATTCTGGTAAAAACTCATCCAAGCTAAGAACAGTATACAAAAAATAGTGATTATAATAAATGACTTAAGATACTTCGTGAAGAGCTCTATAAATTACCTAAACTTGCGCGCGCTGTCCTGTTTCAGCATGGAAAATATTTTAATAAAAAACAACATATCTCGCATGAGGAATTAAAATGGATCAGAGAGAGAAGAGAGTTTAAATTTTAATCAATTTCATAAATTTCTCTGAGGGATGCCGTCACACCAACTTTTCATTAAACATGTACAGCAGGTGTATCCATGCTTTTTTCCGATACACGACATGTTTCGCGTGCGCACGTTATCAACAAAGACTTCAGTCACTCAAAAACCTCAATATAAATCTATGTAATATTGACTTAATTGTCGTCTTCCCAAAGAAGAAATGTTCTTTTTTTTGATATTACCTAAATCCAACTAAAAACAAAGTAAACC
>CAYNEU010000196.1:0-11206 GCA_964396275.1 uncultured archaeon
TGAAAATTTCCACATTGCCTCCCAGAAGTCAGCAATTTTTTCAACTGACCATTTATATAGATCTTTTCCTCCTTTAATATTTCGATTGTATTCTTTATTGATAAATTCAATAAAACGGGTTACTTCTGCGTCTTTAATCCATTCATCAGAAGGTTCCCATAGTTTTTTTCTATCCTCACTCATAATTTTCACAACTTAATTTATAGAAATTTTACCTAAAAGTTGTTTTAAAATGTTAATAATTTTAATTTATATTATTGTATTTACATAATAATCATTATAATAAGAATAATTAGGTGTTGCTTATAGACGAAAAAGATGATAATAAAAAAAAGAAAAAAGATCAAACAGCTCGAGAAATAGCAGAAATTATGGTTGAAAACATGAAAGCCAATATGGCCAATCCTAATTTTTGGGCAGAGAAAGAGGAAAGATTACAAAAAGCTAGAGATAAAGTTTTAAAGAAACGAAACGAAAGGCAAAAAACTGAAGATTAGTTTTTATAACTCTTTGGGTTTTTATTTTCTTTTTTTTTTGTATTCAACATATTCGCAAACTTTGGCTAGGGCATTTACAGGACGATCCCATAATGTAAATAATATTGCCCCATTTTTCCTTAATCTTTTTGACCATGGAGTATTATAATTCATTGGGTTTATATATAATATGGGGATCGAGTATTTTTGACAATTTTTCATAGTTAGTTGGAGTAATTTCTCTGCGAGTTTATCAAGGAATTCATCTGATTGATGTTGAAATTCAGCATGTTTTGCAATTTGCTCGTATTTAAGATATTCATCCAAAACTTCTTGGAATCCTACTACACCATATTGGATTATTGCATCGATTTCTCCAGATTTCATTAATAATTCAGGAAGAGTTATATAAAAGTAGGGTAGATCCATATCAAAAGTACAGTCTACAGGATTTTTAAAACTCGCTGTTTGTGGTAAAGCACTCTTTAATTCTTTTTGTAGGGAATCTGAAAATTCAGGGACAGTTAAACCATGTTTTTCGGCATTATTAGCGACCATTGCTCCTGGACCTCCCGAATTTGTAATTATACCAAGTCGTTTACCTTTCGGTATTATACCTTTTGAAAAAATAAAGGCAATATCTAAAAATTCTTGAACATAATCTGTTTTGATAATACCCGATTCTTTAAAAACAGCTTCATATATTTTAGAATTCCCCGTTAATGACCCAGTATGACTTTGTAATGCACGATTACCTGCTTTCGAACCACCTACATAAATTGCGATAATCGGTTTTTTAGGAGTAATTTCTTTCGCTAATTCTAAGAACTTTTTCCCTCTTTTTATCTCTTCGATATATAATCCAATTATTTCAGTATAGTCATCATCCATATAATACTCTAAACAATCTATTATATCTACATTTGCTTCATTTCCAACGGATAATGATCTACTCAGACCTAAATCTAAATTCTCGGGATCATACCAAATGTGACAAGAAAGAGTACCTGATTGAGACGCGATTGAGAAATTGCTCCTCTTAAGATTTTCCCAAATAAAGATATTGAAGGATTTTTCTTCTTCATCTAAGCCATACCAATTGTTATAAACACCTAAACAATTAGGCCCAATGAATCTAATTCCAAATTCTTTAGCGATATCATTGATTTCCTCTGTTAGAGAATTTTTTCGTTCTCCAATTAATTCACGAAACCCTCCTGAAATTAAAACAATCCTCTTAACTCCTTTTTTTCCGCATTCTCTAAAAATTTGAGGTACAACATTGGCAGGGAGGACTATCACTACTAAATCAGGAATTTCTGGAACTTCGCTAATTGATTTGTAAGCCTTAAACCCCATAACGGAATCTAATTTTAGATGAATAGGATACACTTTACCATCAAAGCTAGACTTAATTAAATTCATAATCTGAAGGCCAGCTAAAGAATTACCTTTATTATTAGCTCCATAAATAGCAATGCATTTCGGGTTTAAAAATCCATGTAAGAAATGAGATTCATTCATATATATTCCCTTATTTTAAAAAATATTTCATGATTTTAAAACCTAAATTTTTGAACCTTTCATTATCTATGATAAATTGAGCTTATTCTATTTATTATCTCTTTCTTATTATTAACTCATAATTAAATAAAGTTCAGATTCTTGTTAAAGATTTTATGAGTCTTCTCGACTTTTAACAAGTCATGAAGACTAGGTCTTCCATTGAATCTTTTTTTATAGTAATTTAGGTGTAGCTAAATTTAAATATAATTTTGTATATTAGTAATTTAGATAAATAAAATCTATTTTTTTGGTGAAAAATCATTAAAATATTAATTTATGGAGCAGGAGTAATAGGCAGCATTTTTGCTTATAAACTTAAAAGTGGTGGAAATGATGTATCCATCCTTGCGAGAGGAAAACGTTTAGAAGATTTAAAAAAACACGGACTTATTGTTCAAGATGACATTTTTCACAAAACATACAAGACAGATATCAATGTTGTAGATCGATTAAATAAAGAAGATCTGTATGATATTATTATGGTAATTATGCAACGACAACAAGTTAGTCAAATTTTACCCGTTTTAAAGGAAAATATTAGCCCTATTATAATTTTTACAGGGAATAATCCTACAGGGGCGACTGAATATTTAAATAGTATTGAAAAAAGTAGAGTTTTACTTGGGTTTGGAGGTCCTGGAGGATACAGAGAAGAGTATAAAATTATTGCCGCTTATGTAGATGATGCTATTTTATATGTAGGGGAGCTTGATGGAAAAAAAAGTGATCGATTAAAAATTATCGAACAAGTTTTTACAAATTCAGGAATAAAAGTTGATATTAGTGAAGATATTGATGCCTGGTTAAAAACCCATATGGCATTGATAAGTCCATTAGCCATGGGCAGCGAGGCAGCAAAAAAACGAAAAAAAACACTCGGAACTGATATTGAACTCGCTGAATTAAGTCTCCAAGGGTTTCGAGAAAATGTTAAAGCATTAAAAGAACTTGGTATCCCTATTCTTCCGAAAAAATTTAAGTTACTTACTTGGATTCCTTTATCTATTATAAGAAAAAAGCTTCTTAATCTTATTAATTCTGAGTTTGGGAGAATTGCCTTATCAGGACATGCTAGTGCTGCGAAAAATGAAATGAAAAGGCTTTCAGAGGATTTTTTTGAAGTAGTAAAAGATGTAAAAACTGATATGAGTTCAAATCAAAAACTCTACAAATTAAGTTTTGCTTGATTTTTAAAATTATAGAAATTCTAGCAGAGAAATCTATGTAAAAAAGTATTTTAAAAATTTTTAATTTGATTTTTTATGCCTAAAATATTTGATGGTTTAAGGATCCTTGATTGCTCACTCTTCAAAACAAGCAATTCGCATTAAGGGGTAAAATTTATCTCGGGTCCATGGACAAGTACATTTTTTGCTGACCAAGGGGCAGAAGTAATAAAGGTAGAAATTTGAATGCAGTTCGCATTCTACACTATAACCTCCACCCTTTGGAGAAGCATTTCGCCTTTTTATTCTTTATGATAAACCTGTATTTCCGTTGTTTTCTATCTTAAATAGAGGTAAGAAATCAATTTCACTCAATTTAAGAAAAGAAAAGGCAATTGAGATTTTCAAAAAGTTAGTGAAAAAATCTGATGTCCTCATAGAAAATTTTGTTAAAGGGACAATGGAAAAATGGGGAGTAGGATATGATATATTAAAAGAAATTAATCCTAAATTGATATATGCAAAAATTTCTGGTTATGGAAATAAAGGATTAAAACGATATACTCAGAAAACGGCTTTTGATATAATTATTCAAGCGGAAGCGGGAATTCTGGATGCTTTAGGCTTTAAGGAAGGTCCACCAAGATTGCCTATAGCAGATTATACAGCAGGACATATCGCTGCAATTGGGATAAGTCAAGCACTCTATTATAGAGAAAGAACTGGGAAAGGACAATTTATCGATATCTCAATGCATGATATAATGTTTTCTATAAATACTAGAGCTCAAGCAAAAGAATTTATTCCAAGAGCTCAACGTATCGATATAGCGTCAAAATATCTACCAATTTACAATCAATACAACTGTAAAGATGGATTGATTGTCTTAACTACACTGACAGAAAAACAATGGATTCGCCTTTGTGAAAATGTGCTAAAAAAACCAGAACTAGTGAAAGATCCTCGTTTCGATAATATTATAAAAAGATTTGATTACATTGAGGTATTGGATAAAATAATTGAAGGATGGAGTAAAAGATTCACGCGTGATGAAGCAATTAAACAATTAGAAGCATTAAGAATCCCATGTGGTAAGACTTTACGAATAGATGAAGTTCATGCCCATCCAAATCTTATAGAAAGAGGAATGCTATGTGATCAATTTGATTTCTCTAAATGGGGTGTTGAAAAAGCCACGATCCCTAATCGTTTGATAAATTTTTCTGACACTAAAGGTTCTGTTGAGAGTTCAGGACCTGAATTTGGTGCAAATAATGAAGAAATTTACTATGATTTGCTCGGTTATAACAAAGATGACCTTAAAAGTTGGAAACAACAAAAGTTAATATAATATAGCATATGGATTTTAATATTTTAAAAAATTATTTAAAATAATTTATTTAAAAAGGTTTATATGTAAATGAGTGAAGAAGGAAAAAAAGAAAAAAACTTCATAGAAAAGCTGAACGAACAATTTACTTCATTTGTTGGTTCTGTGTTTGGTGAATCTGGAAAAGACTTTATAGAAGAAACTTCTGAAAAAATAAAAGAGTTCAGTTCTGGTGCTATCGAAAAATTTATGGAATTTAGCGATGATGTAATTGAAAAACTTAACTTAAATGAAAATGAACAAGTAATTAAAGCTCGTGATAGTGTAGAAGATATGCTAAAGCAAGCAGGACTCCTAAAAGAAGACGAGGAAGAAGAGGAGTTTTAATTCAAATTTTAGAAATTAGGATTTAAAATTTTATTATATCTTTATTTATTTTAATTATAAAAATTAGTTTTTAATTAGTAACTATAAGGCTTTAGCATTTTTTAGGAAAGATTTAATCTCTTCTTGAGTTGCATTGAACAATTCTGAGATGACCAACAAAGAAGTTGCTTCATCCATGCCGAGACTTTTGTAATCTTTATATAATTTTATCCAAGTTTCTTTTTGGGTATATTTATTTGGATGATCTGTCTGAATGTGTTGCCAATAAGGATGTTCCAACTCGATGCCGCAATAGGGGCAAAATCTAGATTCTTCTTCGCTCATAAAATTAGTCCCTTAACTATATATTTAGTTTATTTTTTTTCTGAATAATTGTAATAAACCAATGTTTATATAAAAAACTTATAATTTCAAAAAGTTAAAAATTTCGTATTTGGAGTTTTTTTTTTTTAATACTTTATTCCCAGCTTTTTTTTAATTCTTCACGCGTAAGCTTTCCTACTTTTTCTACAGCCCATATTACATAATGATGACAAATTTTTACCCAGGCTCCACTATTTTGATACTCTGTCATACCTTCTGGTTCACTGAAATCATAACCACAGAGTTTAGGGCAAACTACAGAGCCAAATTCTTTTTCAAATTCACTAGCAAATTTTGCTGCTTTTAAATATGTCGTCAACATAGTTTCATTATCCATTCTTTCATGACCGCCCAATATTACTCCTATTGCTGAACAACCTCCACAGACAGCCCCACATGCTCCCTGCCATCCGTTTTTTGATTTATATCCCCCGAAACTTCCAGCTAAAGGAATTGCCAAATTATGAAAAATGTAATTGTCAAGTTCTAGAATATCTAACACGCTTGTTAATGTCAGTTCAGCGCAATTAACTCCTTCTTTAAGATTAGGTAATAAAACATGTAGCTCCTTAAGTTTTTCATTAAATCTTTTATCAATATTTTCTTTCATGATAATAACTTGTCTTAACACGTTCTTTTTAATAGTAAATATATATTGTTTAAAGTTAAATATGAAAACAACTATTAAATTCTTAATAAAAATATTAAGAAGTTAAATTATAAATTATAATTATCTGGTTCTAAATTGAAGGAACTTTACGAAATTGGTTTTGTATTCCGGGGATTTGTACTTGTAAATCAAATTTTTAAAGAATTACCTGTTCAAAAAGAAAGCGGAGGGAATAAAGATCTGAGAGGGGCATTTATTTCTGCAATTAATGCTTTCGTGGAAACTGCATTTAATAAAAGTTCTTTAGAATATTTAGAATCAGGGAATACACTATTTATCTTTAAAATATCTGAAGTTCAATCAGAAGATAATCATGATAAAGAACCAATTATATTATATGGGCTAGTTGATAAGAGTAAAAAAAAATCTGATAAACTCGTTAGGAAGTTTTTTGAAAAAGTTGATCCCGTGCTTCAATTGTTTATTCAACAATATAATGGAGTGGATTTCACACAATTAAATCAATTTGAGTATTTTAATGAAACACTACTAGATTTTTTTATAAAAAAAACTCAAGGATAATTATATAACTAAACTCCAACCCTTCGGTTTGGCCCGAGAGTATTTAATTCTACCTTGGTCCTTTAATAAAGTAAGTTCTTTTTCAATTTGAGTGTTAGAGAATCCTTTCTCTTGGATATCATTAATAAATTGAGCTTTTGTTTCAACAACTTTTTCTTCCCCTAGATAAGCTATAATTGTATCTTCTAAAGATCTACTAACACTCATTGATTCTTCAGAAGCAAGCTTTGCAGTCTCAGGTTCAAGAGCAGCTCGTAATTTTTCCTTTATAAGTTCTACTGGTTTTTCAATAACTAATGGTTGTACTTTAGGTTTTGGTTGTTCCTTAACTTCAATTTCTACTTTAACTTCTTCAGGAATTTCTTTCTGCATTTCTTCTTCAGGTAAACTCCAAACTGGAAATGTAATCTTTTCATAAACGGTTGACTTTTGTGTTTTTAACAGTGTGAATTCTTCTAATATTTCATCCTCTGAATACCCTAATTCTGATAATTCATTCATTAAATCTTTTAAATGCCCCTTTTCTTGCAAGCTGTTAAAGATATATTCTCTTATATTTGTTGGAACATCTTTTATTTGAGCTATTTGCTCAATTAAATCCTCTTTTCTACTTGCTTGTATTGTGGGGATTTGAATGTTTTGAGGAATATCAAGTGTTTCTTTTTGCCCCCATTCAAAATCAGTTACGTTTCTGATTCTACGATCATAACCTCCAAATATAATATGCTTTAAATTTTGTTCTTTTCCTGAAACATAGCATACATTTTTAATCGATGACGCAACTTTAGTTTTCCATTTTAACTCAAAATCTTGAGAATTTAACGATTGATTATGAAAGACTTTTAAAGAACCATCTGCACATCCAGCAACAATTTCCTTTGCATTATCGCCATCAATATCTTCAATTAATAATGAAACTGGACGACCCTCATCAATTTCAATCTCATTAATAAGTTCACCTTTACTATCTAAAATCCTAATAAAAGAATCATCAGTAGCTAATATTACCTCATTAAATCCATCATTAGTAACATCTCCAACATGGATATCATTAATCTGAGTATTAAAATTATTCTGCCAGATAATATCAGGCATATTTTCTTTGAATTGAATTAGCTGGATGATCCCATTTTTAGTTCCAACTAATAATGCATATACTGGTAAATCATTATCTGGTAGTTTCAAAAATCCTAATGTACAAGCTGTAACCCAAGAATCATAATAAAATGTATATTTTGCTTCTTGAGCTTTAATATCAGTAAGAATTTTAAGTGTTTTATCTTCACCCCCAAAAATCATTTCGATATTCCCATCTTGAGTGAAGTCACCTGCGATACAGCAATTTATCTTCTTGGAAGCCTTATATCGCATTAATCCAGCAAGTTTCTTTTTTTCTATATTTAATTTCAAAACTACAAAATTTCCATCGCCAGCTCCTACCAAGATCTCATCACATCCATCTCCATCTATATCAATTGGATAAGTGCAGCGACACCATCCATCAAAAATTCGTTCATCAAGTATATTCTTCTCTTCATCCATTAGATAAAGAGTTTTATCATGTCCACCAAATACAAGAAAATTTTCATCTTTACATTTCAAAATAGAGCATGTTAATACTGCGTCTGGGCACTCAAACATCCAATTTAGCTGATAACGTTTTCTTAACATAGATTTTCAGAACTATTTATGATTATAGAAATTAATAGTAATTAAATTAAATTTCATTGTTTATTCATTTAATACTTATCTGTAAGATTATTAAACTATTATTGTTAAAAAAAAAATAAAAAAATAAAAAATTCTAATTTTTTATTAAAGCGCTAATTGGGCATCAGATGGGCTGTATTTACCTGTACCCGTTATTTCATATGTGATTTCTAATTTTTCGCCGACTTCTAAAGTTTCAATATCCCATTTTAAGGTATCTTGTCCTACTTCATCTGTTATTTCTGGTGTCATAGAATAAGTACCATATTCAAACGAATCAGGAACTTTATCTAAAAGCACTAAATGATGTAATTTAGATTCACCAATGTTTTCAAGCGTTAAAATAATTCTGTAATGTCCAAGGTCTCCAATTGTTGCAATCTCTTTTCCAACACGGAATTTCCTTCTAATGTGCATTGCTTTAATTACAGGAACTTCAGGTTTGAATTCTAGCTCTTGACTTATTGGAAACGTATTAGCGAGATATATGATATCAGTTTCAAAGGTGGATTCACGTGCAGGATTTACACAATGAATAGGATATTCAAATTCCATTGTTGATTCTGGTTTAAACATACCAGTACTACTGTCTTTTAGATTTTTAAGACTGATTTTAAATTCTTTATCCTCAAAAGTTACAGCAGCCGCAGATACTTCAACTTCTTCCCCATCCCATAATAGTTTTACCTCATTTGCTTTTGGTGGTTGATATTCTTCTGAGAAAGTATGCTGTAGAATAGTTATTTCATTTAGAGGAGCTGAACCGTTATTAACTACTTTGAGTGTGGCGATAACATCTTTAGGACGATAAGTTGGAACTTCAGTTAAGTTGTATGACATTACTCCAGTGATACTTCCAATTTCTAATATAACATCTGAAAGAGAAGCAGTTCCATTTACGATTGTTTGGAAATCCGGCATTACTCGAAATTCTAATTTCTTCCTAAACGTAGGATATTCCTCACTCTGAAACTCCCACTTTATTGAATGCCACTGAGCTCCACTTGGCAATAAGGGTACATCATTTGGGTCAATATCAACAAACTTTTTTGATTCATTCTCTGGGGAATACACATCCGCATTGAAGAGTTGTATGATAAACTCCGAAGAATTATCAAATACAAGCTTACAATCAAAAATACCCGGTTCCTCATCTCTTTCAACCGTATCAACATAGAACTTATTTCTAGTATAAGCATCAAATTTACCTATATTTAAACCTTCAGCGAAAGAAGATGCACTTTGATAAGTAACTTCAATTATTCCCGTTCGTCTTTTAATAATATCGGTCACCATAATGTTGCATGTGAATTTCAACATCACAGTATACTCTGGAGCTAATTTATCAATTGTCCAGACTATTTGATTTCCTTCAATATTAGCTCTTCCTTCAGTAGTATCTACAATCACTGGATTTTTAAAATCATCTGGAATATTTTTTACGACTTTAATATTAGATACAGTTTTATCAAATAAGCTTCTAAGAGCAATTGCAAAGTGAACAACATTTTCTCTATCAATCGAGATTCCAAAAGACTCTAATCCTGCTTCAGCTAGAGATCCACCATCCCCCCAAGTATCACCTAATACATCTTCTTCCTCTTCTTCTTCCTCTTTTTTGATTTCAGGTTCCTTTTTAGGGGGTTTAGAGGGTTTAGAGGAACCTCCGCTTTTTTTATCCTTTAGTTTTGTTAATTCTTTCTCAATATCGTTAATATTCAATACGTCATCTGCATTAGGAAGCGTGCAAATAAACTCTTTAACAAGCAATAAATTTTTTATATCCTTTGTTATTCGAAATTCTCTGGAGTTAATATTATCTGGTGCCTCTGTACCTAATTCTTGTATTGAAATATCCCTTGATTTCAAATCAGTGCTACCAATATTTTCAAGTGAAACATCAATATCCCACAATCTATCAACAGTGCTAGGGTTTTCAATATTTAATTTTCCTTTATGGGTAAATGAATTAATGTTAGCATCATGGTCTTGTTTTACGTCCACTTCTTCAATAATTTTAACTAATGCTAATAAACCTTCTCTATTTCTATTTTTCAATACAATGCTTCCCTCGAGTTTTCCAGTGTCTTCATCGTAAGTCTCAATAACAGGAGTCGAAGTATCTCGGTCTATTAATTCAACACGTCCAGTGTCCAAGTCTTTTCTTTTCAATCCCTCAGATACGATTTCTTCTTGAACTTCTTCTTTATCCCAGCCCATTCGCGTTGTTGGTCTTATTTCTTTCTTTTTCTTATCTTTTTTAGCCATTGTTTTTTACCAAGAATTTGTTTTTCTCAAATTGAAAACTATTTACCAATTAATATAAATTAATCGATAAAATAATTTGATCGCCAAACTATAAAAAATTTATCAATATAAAGTATGAGAGTTGTGTGCAAAAGAAATGCAGTTTTATCCCTTATTACACAAATTTCTTATCATCTTCTTTTACAGTAAAGGGTAATATATTAGGATTGTTAAATTCATGACCACACATTGGACATACAATCTTGTCTTTTTTACTTTTTGGACTTAAATCTCTGAAGCTAAAACCACAAACGGGGCAAATAATTACTCCAACTATTTTATTTACTTTCATTTTTCTTTTCCTTAAAAGTTATCTTGAGATGAGAATTAATACCAAATCATTTACATTACATCCAGTTGGACCTGTAATAATCTCAGTCCCAATTTTTTTAAAAAAACTATTAGAATCATTATTATCCAAATAGATTTTAGTATCAATAACTCCTTCTATAATATTCTTTACAACTATATTGTCAACTAGAGCACCACATGCGTCGCTGTTTCCCTCAATTCCATCAAGATTAGCGCCAATAATCAAGAAATTATAATTAAATTTTCTATTTTTTACATTATTTAGGTAGCTTAGTAGCATCTCTTGATTTCTTCCACCAGTACCCTTTCCAATAATGGTAACTGTCAATTCACCCGTTCCAATTAATGCCAGTTTTTCAGTTTTGGTTTGAATGTTATATTCTTCTATATGATGTGA
>CAYNEU010000197.1:0-3808 GCA_964396275.1 uncultured archaeon
CCCGAAATATATCTCCAGTGCTAATATGAATGATTTCAGGTGCTACTTTTTTTATCTGCCCCGAAAAGGTGCCTTTTCCTGCTCCAGGTGGTCCAAATAATATTAATTTTTTCATCTTAGTCAATTAGTTATATATATAATTTGTAGATAAATTAATTGGACATTAATTAAAATTATTTTGCTTAAATATTTTTTAACAAAATTTATCCCGTAAAATAAGAAATTTTAATTTTCCTTACCAAATATTCAACTAATCTTTTTTCTCTTAAGCTAAATAGGTTTGTGAAATCTGTTCTTATAGAAGAACCGTAATAAGAATTTCCAAAAAAAGTATCTGATTTCTTTATTGAGTCTAATAATAGTTTTTTATTTCCTATATGAAGATAAATTGATATATATTTGATAATTATTATTGTAGTTGGATTTTCGTTGAATAAAGTTAATATAATATAAGTTTTTTTAAAATTTTTACAAGCATTATCATACAATTCTTTAACATTTTTAGCTTTTAGGCGGGGTGGGGCAATTTCTCCTTCAAAATAAAAGTTATTACATTTAGTACTGTCTTTATAGAAGTCTTTGATTTTACCACCAATTTTGTTATTATTAATAAAACTTTGCGGCGGAGCAAAATCTAAGATACTAATTTCTTTTGGATCGAAATACTTTGATTCTATGAGGAATTGAATAAATTTTGCTGTAAAATAAGTCTTTTTGGTGTTAGTTTCTCCGTAAAGAAAAGTCTGATGTCCAATAAATTCCTCATAACGTAATGATGAATTAAGTTTCATAAAAATTGCGTTATTAAGTGTTGATTTTTAAAAAAAATCCTCCCATGTTAATTTTGCTTTTTTTAAAACCATTAGAATTATGAATCCCATAATACTTCCAGGAATACAACTTAATGCGAATAGTCCCCAATATGTATAGAGACTCTTAATCGCAAAAATGCTTCCTATAGGAGCAATTAAATGCCCAATAGTTCCTCCTAAGAAAATTGTTCCCAATGGTTCTGTAAAAGCAGCAATCTCTACATATTTAGGAAATTTTTTACGTAAAAAGTGAGAAACAATTCCTACTACAAAAGCCCCAGTAATACCTCCATGAAACGCATGTATTGTCCCAATTGCGAATGAAAATCGAAGGATGGCAAGCCCTAATGCTATTATACATGAAAAAATTGTACCAAGCAAAACACCGGTTATAGCATTAATAAAATGAGCAAATGGATTTATTTTCGTGCCAAATATTAAGAAATACCCGAATGGATTAAGATAACTTAAAACTAATCCAACTGCAATGAAAATACCTGAGGCAGCTATCTTTTTATTTAAAGTACTATGCAATAACTTTTTCTTTTCTTCATCATTGTAAGGTTTCTGCTCACTCATTTTTCTCACTTGATTTTAACAATTTTTCTTATATTATTAATTTTTTTTACTATAATTTTTTTTTTTA
This sequence comes from uncultured archaeon, assembly GCA_964396275.1. GTDB lineage: Archaea > Asgardarchaeota > Lokiarchaeia > Sigyniarchaeales > SOKP01 > Loki-b32. The sequence continues at coordinate 1,459 of CAYNEU010000197.1, forward strand.
AAAGAGTGAAAAGTTAAAATTTGTTAAGGGAGATATCAAAGATTTAAGAAATTAAAGAGTTTTAATCTATTAAAGTATTTAAAATTATAAAGAAATTATACAGAGTTTTTCAATTTTTTCAAAAAATTGTAAATTAATTATGAAAATTGGGACCCAAACGATAAATCCGACAAAGATTATTTGTATTGGCACAAATTACATGGATCATATTGAAGAAACAGGTTTGAACATTCCAGAAGAGCCGGTTCTTTTTCCAAAAACATTAAATTGCTTAATTTCGAATAACGCACCGATAATTTATCCCAAATATTTGTATAACCAAAGTAAATATAATAGAGTGGATTATGAAGTAGAATTGGCATTTATTATAAAAGATAAATGTAAGTATGTTCCAAAAGATGAAGCATACAACTATATTCTTGGATATACAATATTTAATGATATTACTGCACGAAAAATGCAAGTAAAAGATATAGTTTCTAAATTGCCATGGTTTCGTTCTAAATCATTTGATACTTTTGGGCCAATTGGACCAAGAATAGTTGATACTGATGAAATCAAAGATCCCCATAACTTAAACATCGAATTGAGGGTAAATGGAGAGATTAAACAATCATCCAACACTAAGCATTTATTATTTAAAATTCCCAAACTTATGGAGTATATTACGATATTTTTTACCCTTGAGCCTGGAGACATTGTAGCTACAGGAACTCCAAGTGGAATTGGTCCCGTACAACCAGGCGATCTTATTGAAGCAACAATAGAAAATATAGGAACTCTCACAAATAAAGTAGTTATGGAAGGTGAGTAAAAAATTAATATCAAAATTGGAGAAAATGAGATAAGTCCTACAAAAATAATTTGTTTGGGACGTAATTATGTAGAACATGCAAGGGAGATGAAAGCACAAGTACCAAAAGATCCAGTGTTCTTCGGGAAAACTGTTAATACATTGGTGACTGATGGGAATCCAATTATTTATCCTAAAATACTATATGATAATCAAGAATATAATCAAGTAGATCATGAAGTAGAATTAGCATTTATAATTTCTCAGAAATGTAAGAATATTCAAACGGAGCATGCTCATGAATATATCGAAGGATACTCTATTTTTCTAGATATAACCGCGAGGAAAATGCAGATAAGTGATAGGAATATTAATTTACCATGGTATAGAAGCAAAAACTTCGATACATTTGGACCTATTGGCCCGAGAATTGTACCTTTTAGTGAGATTGAAGATCCTCATAATTTAAATATTGAACTACGAATTAATAGAGAAGTTCGTCAACAATCAAATACTAAATATATGATTTTCAAAATTCCTGAAATTCTCTCATATCTCTCCAAATTTGTCACATTATTCACTGGAGATATTGTTGCAACAGGTACGCCCAGCGGGGTAGGTCCGATTCAACCAGAAGATTTAATTGAAGCATCAATAGAAAAAATTGGTAAAATAGCACATAAAGTAATCTTAGAAGAAGGGGATTGAAATGGTATAATTCTAGTTTCTTAGAATTAATACTTTTTTGTTCATATACAGAATGTGTAAAAACAATAGCAGAATCTAAAGTGGCAAGTATACTTTTTGGAATGTCTAAAAGCGTTGCTGAAAGTGGAGTTGCAGATTGAATAATACTTAAATATTAAATTGTTTACGAAATAATCAGATTTATTAGTGAAAATTTATTAAGGAAAATCTATATTTCATCATAATGAGCTCAGAAATTAGTGAAGAAGTTAAGAAAAAAATTTTTGACTTAATATCGACTCCTGGAATTGAGATTGAAGATATTATCGAAAAAGTAAACTTAGATTGTGATACAATAATGAAGATTTTATCTGAAGAATATTTAAAGTGTGATCTAAATCATGGTCGTAGATTATGTTGTAGATTTTAATTTCATTCTGGAAAAATTTTTTAATGTTGCTTAATTCTAAACCTTACTAAGTTTAAAAAAAATTATTCTAAGAAACTTAGGACGCAAATTAATGCGGTTTCAATATATGAGAGATATTGAAATAAGAATAACAATTAATTTCGCGTTCTTACCTTTTAGGATATTTTTTAAACCAAGATTTATTAAAAAAATGGTGAGATTATGTGAGTGAAAAAGGAAAAATTATTGTAAAGGCTCTTGTGACTGGGGGTAGCGCTAGTGGTGGACCCCCAATTGGTCCTGCTGTTGGTCCCACAGGCATAAACGAAAATTATTTCGATTTTCGATGCATACATTAAAGACGTGGTTGACGAGATCAACAAGCAGACAATGGTATTTAGGGGTTTAACAGTACCCGTTAGAATTGAATGTAATCCAGAAACGAAACAATTTGAGATTTT
>CAYNEU010000198.1:0-2393 GCA_964396275.1 uncultured archaeon
GGGTTATAGCTTAGATCAATACCATAAATGCTTGCACCATAATGGTCTCCCCAAATGGCCACTGTGATGACAAAATAAAGAATTTGAGTTAATAGAATGTGGTATGTTGATTTACTGATCGTTCTAATTCCATTAATGAAAATATTATTCTTTTTTGGTTTTTTTGGTAATATTTTTAAGAGAAAAAGAAGTATAAATCTAAGTTATTCAGATATTATCTCAAAAACCATTTTTTCGATGATAGGTTTTTTTGTATATCTTTTATCATAATACCAGCCCACAAGATGGGCTTTTTGTTCTGGAGTTTTATTAGGCACAGAAGGAACTACGATTATCATAACACCATTTGATAAATATTTTAATATTCGTTTATCAATAGTATGAAGTTTTTCATTTCCAGAAGGGTGGCTATGCCACATCCAAACGATATCTACTCCCATTTCGGCTTTAAATTTACGCATATTATAGATTTTTGATTTTTTGTACCGCATCCAGCTCCTTGGTTTAACATGAACCTTGCTTTTCCTTAGATCTGAATTCATTATAAACTTTGTACAGATACCGAAATTTTCTTTTCTGTCAGCAAATAACCAGCCATGTATTATCTGGGGATATTCCTCTGCAGCTTTTTGGGTAATCTCCTTGAACAAACTTTCCGGTATTAAATAACGAAAATCCTTTGCCCCGCTCATTTCTACACCATCTAAAATATAGCATAAAATTTATAGTTTTCTCTATATACAAGTTGAAAATAATAAGAAAGGCAATGAAAAATGAAAAAAATTTATTTTATAGCATATATTCTAAATTAATAGCCAATAATTACTTAATATTAAAATTTTACATAGTACCTAAAATTAGCAGATGTAGCCTAGCTGGTAAGACGCCGGCCTTGAGAATGATTAATAATCGAGTGAGCCGGTGCGCGTAAGCGCTCGGGGGTTCGAGTCCCTCCATCTGCGTTTTATAGGTTTCAATAAATAAGGTAAGGTCAATTGAATGGGCTATTGGCGCAGACAGGTAGCGCAACCGGCTCTTAACCGGCAGGTCGGGGGTTCGAATCCCTCATAGCCCGTCTTTTTTTCAGAAATTAATAAAAGGGTACTTATTCTTAATTAAAAAGTAGTTATAAATATTGGAAAATTACCTGAAAATCTGAAAAATCAAATGGTTTTAAAATATAACCATCAGCTTTAGTTTCATCTATCTTTTTTTCAACTTCACTTCCTGGTATCGCAGTTAACAAGTATATAGGAATTTCATGGTACACTTTATGATCTTTAATCATTTTACAAATTTCATAGCCAGAAATATCTGGTAAGATGATATCTAATAGAATAAGCTTAGGAATGCCTCCTCTTAATTCCTCCAAACCCTTTGTCCCGCTTACTACTCCCTTACATTTATAACCCTTACTTTCAAAATAGCTGGTTAGTAAGCGGATTGTTGCTAAATCATCCTCAATCAAGAGAATTTCATACTGAGGGTGAGGTTCTTCAGTAGCAATATTATCTAAGATATTAATAATTTTATTTTCAAGGAGTATACTCTGATCAAAGATATTTTTAATTGTCACCAAGACTTCTTCATTCAACTCTTCTTTATAATTTTCCAGAAGTAGCTGGCTAAAGCCTTTTATAGAAGTGAGAGGTTCTTTCAATGCGTGAGAAATGTTAGAAATAGTCTTCTCATCCATTCTACGTAAACCTTCACCTATTGTATCCGATTTTTGTTCAATATAATAATCTACACTATCCCGAATCAACGCAGAAATTGTCGAATATTCATGTGAATCTTTAAATTCCTGCCAATGGTGCTTTATATCTTCAGACACATATAATGAGATTCTTTCTTTGTCTCTATCATAGATTTTTTCACCTTTTAACCACTTTTTAAATCCTTCTGTAATAGAACCACGCCATTTTGCATATTTATCCGTTTCGCTTTCATATTCTTTCATTAATTCTTTAATTTTTTTACTATCCATATCGAGATTAGCGATCTCCTCATCAGTCATACTTCTTTTTTGAGATTCATCGTTCATATCCTTTTCATTCTCTTCAATTTCGTTATTCTTATTTTTGTTTGAAATTTTCATCCCTTTTTTTTTATCTAAAACTCATTATTTTGTAAAAATTTAGATATCTGGAACGTTCTCGTTATAAAAAATTATAATAAAATTGAAAACTGAACCTTTTAAATTTTATTTCATCGCCTTTTTTAATAAAAATCTCTCAAAAAGTTATTATTATATACAATAATGTTTAATTTTTTATCCATTTATAAATGTTTTTTATTAAAAAGTTATTGTATTATCGGGATTATGCCCAAATATTTTAAATTTAGCTTATTAATTTATAAATAAAAAAGTGATCCATAAAATTAAGTTATAG
>CAYNEU010000199.1:0-2153 GCA_964396275.1 uncultured archaeon
TTCTTCCAATTCTTTAATTTTATCTTTTACTTTTTGTTTAAGCTTTTTAACTTCTCTATCTTTAAACTCCTGTTCCTCTGATAGAGATTTTAATATGTTTTTTTTAATGGTTTGAGGAGTGATACCATTCTCTTCATTATATATAATTTGCTTATTTCTTCTTCTATTGGTTTCATCAATCGCTGCTTTCATGGCTGGAGACATCCTATCTCCATATAAAATTGCTTTCCCTTCAACATTTCTCGAAGCCCTACCAATAGTTTGAATTAAAGAACGAGTATCTCTTAAAAATCCCAATTTATCAGCATCCAAAATTGCAACTAATTGTACTTCTGGCAAATCTAAACCTTCTCTTAAAAGATTAATACCTACTAAAATATCAAAAGTTCCATCTCTCAATTGACGTAAAATTTCAAATCTTTCCACAGTATCTACTTCTGAATGCAAATAAGTAATTTTCAATCCTAATTCATTATAATATTCTGCAATATCTTCAGCCATTCTTTTAGTAAGAGTTGTTATAAGAGTTCTACCATTGTTATCAATTACTTTTCGGATTTCTCCTAATAAATCATCAATTTGATTTTTTGCGGGTCTTACCACTACCATCGGATCAACGAGACCAGTAGGTCGGATTATCTGCTCTGCAGAGACACCTCCAGACTTCTTTAATTCCCAATCACCAGGGGTGGCACTCATTAGAATTACATATTTTATCTTAGATTCCCATTCATCAAATGTAAGAGGTCTATTATCATAAGCGCTTGGCAAACGCCATCCATAATCTACAAGATTTTTTTTACGAGATCGATCTCCGCCAATCATTCCATGGATTTGTGGTATTGTTATATGAGATTCATCAACAACGATTAAAAAATCATCTGGAAAATAGTCTATTAACGTCATAGGAGGTGTTCCTTGCGGTCTGCCATCCAAAGGTCTAGAGTAATTCTCTATACCTTTACACCAACCCATTTCCTTCATCATTTCTATATCGAATTTAACTATCCTCTCAATATTTTGTGCTTCCGCATACCTTTTCTGATTTTTAAAATATTTAATACGTTCTCCCAGTTCCTCACTTATATATTCTAAAGCTTTCCCCTTATTTTCATCTGGAATTATAAAATGTGTAGCAGGGAATACTCTATAGTTGGATACTTCTTTTATTGGATTATTAGTTAGAGGATGAATCTCTGTTATTGACTCAATTTCATCCCCAAACAAAGAAATTCTTACACCATTATTTAGATATGCTGGATATATATCGATTATATCTCCTTTTACTCTTACAATTCCAGGTTTAAATTCAATATCATTACGTTCATAATTGATTTTTATTAATTTCTTTATAATCTCAGACCGTTTTATTTGCATTCCTTTCTCTACATAGAGAGCAATCTTGGTCCAAAGATCAGGGTTTCCCAATCCATAGATACATGAAACTGTAGCAACCACAATGACATCTCTTCGCGTTCTTACAGCATGAGCTGCTGCAAGTCTTAATCGCTCAATTTCTTCATTAACACTAAAATCTTTTTCAATATACAAACTTGAAATTGGCATATATGCTTCTGGCTGGTAATAGTCATAATAAGATACAAAATAATGAACCGAGTTATGAGGAAAAAGCTCTTTTAATTCATTATATAATTGAGCGGCTAATGTTTTATTAGGAGCCATCACTAAAGTTGGTTTCTGAATTTCTTGAATTATATTGGCAATAGAAAAAGTTTTTCCCGTTCCAGTCGCTCCTAATAATGTTTGAAAGCGTTTACCTTTAGATATATTATTAGAAAGAGCTTTTATAGCTTCTGGTTGATCCCCTGCTGGAAGAAATTTGGATTCTAATTTGAATTCAACAATCATAAATTTAGATGATTTATTTTACACTTATTCAACATAAAAATATAGTTAATTTATTAGAGATAAGACTTATGATATTCTAATGTTCCATACCTTATGATTTTTATTAATAAATAAATAAAAAATTAGAAAGTTAATTCTTTACAAGTTCTTCTTGAATGTCTTCAGCACCTTCTATTGTACGAACTAAAATGATTAGGTTATCATCCACATTAAGAGGATCAACACCAATTAATAGTTTTAGATCATTGACCGTCATTGTAATTGTAATGGAACCTCCTAGGCGA
>CAYNEU010000200.1:0-6905 GCA_964396275.1 uncultured archaeon
ACAAACCATAATTTAATTTTTCAATATTTATTTTTCAATTTTATTATAGAAAGTCTAAAAATTGTGTTATATTTCTACTATTATTGTATGACATCTCTAATCTCTTTGGGATAAAAAATGTAAATGTTGATCCCTTTCCTAACTTACTCTTAAAACTTATGTCTCCTCCATGTAGATTAACTAATCTCTTGGTTAACGCTAATCCTAAACCAGAACCTGGTTTTGAATCAACATAAATAGATCTAACTCTTTTAAATTCTTTAAATATTATATCAAAATCTTCATTTGCGATACCTACACCCATATCTTTTACTTTAAACTCCCATTTATCCTTATGATCTAGAAACTCAAATATTATAGTTCCTTTCTCAGTAAATTTTATAGCATTGCTTAATAGATTAAAAATAATTTGTTTGAATTTTATTCGGTCACCAAATATTATTTGATTTTTTTTTAAACCTTTTAATTCAAATTTCAAATTTTTTTTACTATATAATGGATTCAAAGTTGAAATAATTTGTTGTATTAGATTAGAGATCTGTATATTCTCAATCTTTAGAATGACTTGACCTGATTCAATTTTAGAGATATCTAGGATATTTGATATCATATTTAGTAAATCTTTTGATGATTCTTCAATATCTTTAATAAATTCTAATTGTACTACATTTAATTGACCATAAACTCCCTCAAGAAGTAAAGCAGTAAATCCAATTATTGCATTTAAGGGGGTTCTTAATTCATGAGAAATTCTGGCCATAAATTCTGTTTGAAAGTGGGAAGCCTTCAAGATTTTGTCTAGATATAACCTCTGTTGGTTAAAAGCAACTTTTAATTCTTTGGTTTTTAGTTCCACTTCTTTTTCTAATTCTTGACTAAACCTCTCTCTTAAAGTTTCTACTTTCTTTTTTTCACTAATATCCCTAACAAAACCTTTAAAACCAATAATTTTTCCATTAGAATCATATCTTAAATAAATAGAGGATTCGTGATAGAACGTGCTTCCATCTTTTCTTATTACTTGATAATCGAATAAGATAGAACCCTTTCCTCTTTGGTATAATTCATTGTATATACGAAAAACGTCTTCTGCCGTCTTTTCGTCAAATAATATGGTATAGCTCTTATTTAGTAATTCTTCTCTTGAATAACCTGTACTTAAACACAATGCATCATTAAAAAACGTTAAATTACCTTTAAAATCAACCTCAAAATATCCTTCATTAATGCTTTCGAGAATACTTCTATATTTTTCTTCTGATTCTCTTAATTTTAAATCGATTTCTTTACGTTCCGACACGTCCCTTACAATTGTGATTATCTGAATAACTTTCCCATCGTTTAGAACGGGAATTTTCTTGGTTTCTGTGAAGATCCGTTTATTATTCAATATACTATAGCTTTCGAGAAACAATTCTTTTTTAGAATTAAAAATTTCTTGATATTCATTATTTACATTCTTTTCGATGAAGGGAAAAGCTTCAGTAGGATTTTTTCCAATAACTTCATGATTTAGTCCTAAGGCTTTTAACCAATTAGTAAATGCTGGATTTAGATAAATAATTTTTAAATCAGAATTAATCACATGGAGGGGGTCTGATATTGACTCTGTGATAAGACGATATTTCTCTTCTGATTCTTTTAATTTTTGCTCTGTTATTTTTCTATTTGTAATATCATTAATGAATGCAAATGAACCCTTGAACTTTCCTTTTTCATTCAAAATTGGTGCAGCATTTATTCTTGTGCTTAATAAACTTCCATCTTTTTTTATAAATTCAAGTTCATAAGTATCTTTCGAACCTTTCTCCCTACTTTTTCGATAGCTATTGATCAATTCTATCATAGAGTCTTCTAAAAATAAATGTAACCTCTTTCCCATTATTTCATCTCTAGTATATCCAAGCATTTCACACATTTTTGAATTAACGAAGATGGTATAATCATTTTCATCAACAACCCACACACCTTCGTGAGCATTTTCTAACAATCTCCTATACTTTTCTTCAGATTTTCTTAATTCTTGCTCAGTTTCCTTTTTTTCTATAATTACTTTTAACCTATTTGCAATTTCGTTTAATAAATTTTGTTCTTCCCCAAGAAATGGTCGATCTTCCAGATAATATATTTCTATGCATATTTTTTTTTTACCAATAGTATCTTTAGTTGAGCATCTCCATTCTGTTTCTTTAAAATTGCTTGTTTTAAAGTCTCTACCATTATAAATAATTCTAGCACATGTACTATCAGAAAATTGCCATGCTGAAGGAATTAAATCAAGAGTTCCATGAATAATTTTTTCAATTGTAACTTCAGGATTTTCATAAAGTTTTGATAATTCATAGAGACAAGTTAGTTCTTTTACTCGCTCTTTTAAATTAATTTCAGATTTTTTTAATTTCAATTCAGATTCTTTGATACTTGAAATATCTTGAACCCATAACCTTAAATTTATAGGTTTTTCTATTGAATTATATTGAAATACTCTAGTTCCAGATAACCATTTGATTTCATTGTCCTTAGATATGACTCTAAATTCTACATCTCGACTTTCACGAGTGTTAATAAGTTCTTTAAAATCCTCCGAAGATATAATCTTATGAAATAGCTGTCTCTCTTCCAATTCTTTTCTTTCTAAACCTAAAATTTCCATAAATTTAGGATTTATATATTTTACCTCCTCTTTCTCTAAATCAATTTCCAAAAAACCCATACTTGATGTTTCAATCAAATCATGTAACTTTTCCTCAGAACTTTTTAACTTTTGTACAGATTTCTCTAATTTTTGAGTCTTTTTTCTAACTCTATTTTCTAATTCAAGATTTAATTTTTCCAAATCTTGTTTAGCTTGTTTTAATTCTAATTCTGCTTTTTTTTTTGATGTAATATTTTTAGCTATACCTAATATCCCAAAAATTTGATCATTTGTTTTTAATGGAATTCCATACGTTTCAAGATATATCCTATTTCCATATCTATCCTTTAATTTATATTCACTTAGATCTTTTTGTCTCCCGAATTCATTTATTTCTTTTAAAACATTAAATGCTTTTTCTAATTGATCATTATCTATTAATTTACGAAATGAAATGTTTGAAATTTCTTCTCTCGTAAAACCAAGCGTAGATAAAGCAATATCATTAGCATCGAGAAATTTTCCGTTTAAATCATGGGCATAAATTAAATCTAAAGAATATTCAAATAAATCTTTAAATCTTTCTCTTATTTCTCTTATTTCATAAGTTAATTTTTGCCGCAATTAATAATCACCTAAAAAGACCACTTATTACATCTTTTTTTCAACTTTTTCAACAAATCTAACCCAGTGATTATTTTAACACCATTCTTTTATTATTCAATCGAAATGTAAAATTTTATCTTATTACAGAGAGTTTTTTAAATACTTTTCAAGAGATACAACAATATCTTTACAGGAATCCAGCATCATATCCATAAAATTTATTATATCCTCATCAGAAAGATTTTTATTTTCTTTTTTATCTTCTAAAATCAATTCACAAAATCCTTGAATTGTATTGATTCCGCTACGAATTTGCAAATTAAATTTTTCTATTGGGAGGATATCACTCTTTGTCATATAAATCTCGTTCAATTCTTTAAAAAAAATATCAAAAATATTTTTATCATCCAATAATATTTTATCCTCACCAATTTTACGAAAAAGCATTTCAATCCGTCTAAAATGGAGTACAGGGATTAATGGATATTCTATATCTCTAAGCAAGATTATTGAATATAATTGCTTTCTACCCCTAGCATCATTATCCTCAATTTCAATTTTATATATTTGGGAATAAAAATAATTAAAATTTAAAATAACAAATTTATTTTTAGTATTTAAAGCATCTCTTAAAAGATTTCTAAAAAATTGTTGATCCAATTCAACTTTAACAGATGTGTATATAGCTTTAGGCCCTAGAGTATGATCATATTTCCCAATCATTATGATAAAAGGATATTTTTCTAAAATAGATTGCAAGTTATTATATGTATCTGACATTATATTTTCTACAACATCTTCAACCTGTTTCTTTTCAACCATTAATAATTTCCCATCTCTTTTCACTACGGTCTATTAAAAACTATTTTTTAGATATACATATTTTAACTAATGATAATAAATTCTCTAAAAATTTACTAATTAGATCCATTTTCGCTAAAATAGTAACAAAATTTATTTATTAATTTTTTTATTTTACTATTGAAAAGAAAAATAACACTAAAAGTGAAAAGTTTAGTAAATTTTTCTATAAAAACAAAGAGAATGATATGTAATGTCAGAGTCAGCAAAAAGGGTTATTAAATATTTCTCTGATCGATTTTTAGATTTAGATTATTATCCTACCTCCCTGAAAGATGTATTAGATTTAGAAATAAGTAAATTAAAAGGAATAAAAAAAGAAGAGATTGAGAAATTTAGAAAAATTGAGATCACAAATTTACGCGATCTCGCTAAATTAGAAAATTATGGATTTGAAAATTTGGTTGAAAAATATTCTATTAATAGAACTACTTTAAAAAATGCTCTAATTGCTTCAACCTTAATTTCAAATGCATGGAGTAAAAGGAAATTATATTTAAAAAAGCCTAAATTGAAAATTGTCGTTGCAGGTTTAGATTTTGCTGGAAAAACATCTTTAATAAATAGATTAATTAAAGATATTAATTATAATGATATGGCTAATTTAGAACCTACAATTGGGGCAAACATAGAAGAATATCAATCTGATAAATTAGATTTGATTCTCTGGGATCTAGGAGGTCAAAAAGATCATATAGATGAATATCTTGCCTCTCCAGAACAATTTTTCATCCAAGTAGATATTATAATTTTTGTTATTGATTCCCAAGATGATGTTAGATATTTAAATGCGGTAAAATATCTGAAAGATATAACAGATATTCTCGAATTCTTAAAGGAAAGTCCTTTTATTGTAGTTTTATTGAATAAGGCAGATTTTGATATCAGAGAAGATCCAGATTTTCAAATTAAACTTGAATACCTTGCAGATAAAATCTCGGAGATTTTTAAAAAATCTGAAAATCCTTGGAATTTTGAGATTATTCCCACAAGTATTTATAATTATTATTCCAATAAACCAGAGATAGTTAAGAGTATTAAAAATATTTTTTCAAAGGAAAAAGAGGAGAAAGGTAAAGAGATTGTGATACCTGATATTGACGAAAAATTTCAGAAGATTTTAGACCTCAATCTGAAACTAATGGATAAATTCGTATCTGAACTTTCAGAAATTAAAAGGGCTATACTTAGACTGAATCCATCAGATATATCACAATCTCTTTTTTCAGTTCCTTTTGAAAAAGTTAAAATTGATTCCATCTCACCTATCTCAAAATCTAGTAAAAGTGTTAAGAAAAGAAAGAAAAAAGTTAAATTTGAGGAGAGTCAAAAGAAAAAAAAATATAAAAAAGGCTCAGGACCTCCAAAGCCATTGCCAACACACCCATCTTTAAAATTAGAAGAAAAAGAAATAATTAAAGGTGGAAAACTCACAACCGAGAAATTAGAAAAAGCTAAACCTTCTCTAAAATCAAAAACTCAATTACCAAAGATATCCTCTACTCCACCGAATGCTCCACACCCAACGCCGAAACAGGAAGAAATTAACTTAGATTCGCTTAAACCTCCACCTCCTCCTCCAAAAATCTCAATAAGTGGCAATATTAGATCAACTTCACCCAGAGGAGAAGTTCTTTCTGAATTAAAAGAAATGTTCTTGAAGCGAGGTTTAGCTAATCGTTTTGACTTATGATTAAGTTTATTGTTTTAAATAACTATACAAGAAATATATCTCATAATAAAAATTACATTAAAATTTCTTATAATCAGAGATTTGGTATTTATTATTACTAAGATTCATTTAATCAATTTTAAATATTAGTTAGTGTAAAAATCAATTAAAGAATAGAAAAAAAAAAAATTTGATAATATTTTAATCAAATGTGAAAATTCATGTCGAATAGTGATAAAAAAACTAAGGAAATGGTACAATTTGAGCAAGAGACGGGAAAACAAGCAATTTGGCAGGGAAAAACCACTAAGGGATTCTTAAAATGGAAAGAAGGTGAAAAAGATTATTATGCTGATAAAAAACGAATTTCCGTTTATATATCAACTGAAACTGAAAAAAAATGGGAAGAATTTATGGATACGCATAAATTTTCTTCATTTTCTAAATTAATACGAGAAAGTGTTAATTACTATATAAACGCAAAAACAAAATTTGGCGGAAAAATACTTACACACTTAGAAATTACCAATGATTCAGACTTAGTTCATGAAGTAAAAGGAAAATTAACTACTATAAAAGGATTTTCTCAATTATTACTTGAAAAACATAAAAATGAGATAAACGATGATATTAAATCAATTGTTAATAATGTGTTAAATGAAACACATCAGTTAGAAAGTATATTTGTAACCAACTTAGAAGAAAGAAAAGAAAAGCCTTCCCAATATGATATTTTGCTTATAGAAGATGATTTATCTACGATCCTTTTATTAAAGAATTATTTTGAAAGTAAAGGGTATTCCACTAAAGGAGTCCTTACAGGATCTAAAGGAATTGAAGAATTATATGTGACAAGACCAAAATTAATATTGTTAGATATTATTTTACCAGATGTGAGTGGATATGATATTTGTAAGGAAATAAAGTCTCATATGAGTCTAAAAGAAACACCTGTTTTTTACTTAACTGCTGTACCACTTCCTAAAATAGAGAAAAAAATGAAAGAAACAATGGCAGATGGTTTTATTTTAAAACCCTTTGATTTACCAAATTTAGAGTTTTTATTTGATTATCTCTAACCTTAATCCATTTAAAACGATTTGAAATAGAATACTTCTCTTTTTACCCATT
>CAYNEU010000201.1:0-10415 GCA_964396275.1 uncultured archaeon
CCAGAAAGTATTGGATCTCTCTCTTCTCTTGAAATATTGGATCTAAGTAAGAACCAATTAAAAAATCTTCCAGAATCAATAGGTTCATTAACATCACTTTTAGAATTAGATCTTTCAACAAATAAAATAGAAGTGATCCCACAAACGATTGGTTCGCTTCCTATACTAAAAACCCTTATCCTTGGCTTTAATAAATTAAAAACGATTCCTAAATCGTTAGGTTTCCTTACAACACTCGAAGTGTTGGATTTAGGGAAAAACATGTTAATTGCAATTCCAGAAACAATAGGTTCTCTTACATCTCTTAAACATCTATACTTATATTATAACGAATTGGAAATGATTCCTGAATCAGTTGGTTCATTAAAATCTTTAAAATATTTATATTTAGGCAATAATAAATTATCAAATCTTCCTGAATCTATAGGAAGGCTTAAGACTTTAAAATATCTTTTTCTAAGATCTAACTATTTGACTGAATTACCAGAATCACTAGAATCATTACCTTTTCTTAAATATTTAAATATAGAAAAGAACAATCTGAAAGGATATTTAGACTTTTTACATAAATTAGAACTTAGAGGGATCAAAATTCTTAAGTAATTCTTTCATTCAAAAATCCTTCTTTTTGATCTATCAAAAACCATTCTCAATCTATATGAAATCAACTTATGAAATTTGTTTTAGCAAATAGTAACCGTAAAATAATATGATTTATATATTAAATGGAGTTAGATAAAACTATGGATATTTCTAAAGCTATGAAAATTAAATTACCGAATGAGTTACCACCTTATCCTAAATTCATTGAGGGGATAAGAAGAGCACCATCTAGGGGTTATAATTTGACTCAAGCTCAAACAAAATTAGCTCTAAAAAATGCGCTAAGATATATACCTTCTCACCTCCATGATGAATTGGTGAATGAATTCTTAGAGGAATTAGTATTGAGAGGAAGAATATATGGGTATAGATATAGACCTGAAGGAAATATTAAAGCAAAATCAATTTATGAATATAATGGAAAAATAATTGAAGGAAAAGCTCTACAAGTAATGATTGATAATAATCTTGATTTTGATGTTGCCCTTTATCCATATGAATTAACAACATATGGTGAAACTGGGCAAGTTTTTCAAAATTGGATGCAATATCGATTAGTAAAAATGTATTTAGAACAATTAACTGAAAATCAAATACTGGTTATAGCATCTGGCCATCCAGTCGGACTTTTCCCCACCACATCAAATGCTCCAAGAGTAGTTTCTACAAATGGATTAATGGTTGGTATGTTTGACAATCAAGACGATTTTGCTACAGCTGCCGCGTTGGGTGTAGCAAATTACGGTCAAATGACAGCGGGAGGATGGATGTATATAGGACCTCAAGGAATTATTCATGGGACTTATATCACATTGTTAAATGCAGGAAGATTATATCTCGGCATTCCACAAGATAAAGATTTAAAAGGAATTTTATATGTATCATCTGGACTTGGTGGAATGAGTGGAGCCCAAGCAAAAGCTATTGAAATTGCTGGAGGAATTGGAGTTATTGCTGAAGTTGATGAATCAAGAATAAAGACTAGGTATGAACAAGGCTGGGTTTCCCGAATTTCTGATGATTTAAAAGAAATTTTTAAATGGGTTGACAATGCTAGGAAAACAAAAAGACCTTTATCTATAGCATATAATGGAAATATCGTTGATTTATGGAAATATGTTGCTGAAAATGATATTAAAGTAGAATTGGCTTCGGATCAAACTTCTTGTCATGCAGTTTATAATGGAGGGTATACCCCATTTCAAATTAGTTTTAAAGAAGGCAGAGAGTTAATAAAATCTGACATTCAAAGATTTAAGGCATTAGTTGATGAATCATTGAAAGAACAATTCGAACTCATTAAAATTATGACGAAACGAGGTACCTATTTTTGGGATTATGGTAATTCTTTTATGAAAGCTGTTTTTGATGCGGGAGTAGATGAAATTGCAAAAATTAAGAATAATCCTGCTGAAGGATTTATTTTTCCATCTTATGTAGAAGATATAATGGGACCTATCTGTTTTGATTATGGTTATGGCCCATTTAGATGGGTGTGTCTTTCTGGAAAAGATCAAGATTTAGATAAAACTGATCAAGTTGCAATGAATTCTATTAATCCAGAAAGGAGTGCTCAAGACAGAGATAATTATATTTGGATGAGAGATGCAAAAAAGAATAATTTAGTAGTGGGTACAAAAGCTAGAATATTATATGCAGATGCTAAAGAAAGAATAGATATTGCTTTAAAATTTAATGAATTAGTTAGGAACGGAGAAATCGGGCCAATAATGTTAGGTAGAGATCATCATGATGTTTCTGGAACAGATTCCCCTTTTAGAGAAACATCAAACATTAGAGATGGAAGTAATGTAATGGCAGAAATGGCCGTTCATTGTTTTACGGGTAATGCAATTCGTGGTATGACTTACGTTGTTTTATCAAATGGAGGTGGGGTTGGTATTGGAAAATGTTTTAATGGTGGTTTTGGATTAGTTTTAGATGGTTCTGAAAAAGTTAATAAAATTATCAAATCAGCTATAGAATGGGATGTAATGGGAGGTATAGCAAGAAGAAGCTGGGCTAGAAACAGTAATGCTTTTGAGACGGCTTATACTTGGAATATCGAAAATGAAAATAGAGGGTATTTAACATTGCCTTTTATAAGAGACGATAAATATTTAGATAATATTATTGGAAATTATTTAAAAAACTCAAATAAAAAATAAATCGATTTAAATTGTTTAAAAAATTTAAATGGAAGAATGTCTAACTTTTAGATTAGTCTAATAATTATAGTCAGAAAGTGTATCATTGTGAACAATTATTTTAGATACGGAGTAGATAAATTAACTGTAAGAAAAGCTTTAGAAATAACAAGAGGTTCTATTAAAGGTATTCTAACTGAAGAGGTAAAAGAACAAATTCTTCAAAATTATAGGACTGTTCGATCAATTGCTAATGGAGAAAAATTAGTTTATAGTATCAATACGGGATTTGGACCTCTATGTAGAACTAGGATATCAAAAGAAGAAACAGGAAAATTACAGGAAAATCTTCTTAAAAGTCATAGTGTAGGTGTTGGATCACCTATAGAATCTGAAATATCAAAACTGATGTTAATACTAAAAGTTCATGCATTATGTATGGGATATTCTGGAATTTCTCTAAAAGTAGTAGAAAGAATTTGTTGGCATATTAATAATAATTTTATCCCATTAGTTCCTAAGCAGGGTTCAGTTGGTGCATCTGGAGATTTAGCACCATTAGCTCATTTATTTTTACCATTAATTGGATTAGGATTTTTAACCCAAGATGGCAAAAATTATACACCAGCCGAGAAAATGTTAACTGAACAAAAGATGAATCCCCTAAAGCTTAATGCAAAGGAGGGATTAGCTTTAATTAATGGTACACAATTTATTTCCGCATATGGGGTAAAAATATCTGAAAAATTTTCAAATTGTCTAGATCATGCTGATCTTATTAGTGCTTTAACACTTGAGGGCTATCTAGGTTCACCTCAACCTTTTGTAGAGAAATTAATAAAATTACGACCCCATAGGGGTGCTATATTTGTCGCAAAAAGAATTAGAAAATTTCTGGAGAATTCCCAACTTGTTGAGTCTCACAAAGATTGTGAACGTGTTCAAGACCCTTATTCTATTAGATGTATCCCACAAGTCCATGGGGCTTCTAGAGATGCTTTATTGCATTTGAATGAAAAATTAGAATGTGAGCTCAATTCTATTACAGATAATCCAATTATTTTTAGTGAAGTGGAATCCTATAGTGGTGGAAACTTTCATGGACAACCTCTTGCTCTTCCTTTAGATTATATATGCTTAGCAGCATCAGAACTGGGTAATATCTCTGATCGACGGATTTTCTTATTACTAGAAGGAAAATGGGGATTGCCTTCAAATTTAATTGAAAAAGCTGGTTTGAACTCAGGATTTATGATGACACAGTATACGTCAGCAGCTCTAGTTAGCGAAAATAAATCACTTTGCTTTCCTGCAAGTGCAGATAGTATTCCTACTGGAGGAGGACAAGAAGATCATGTAAGTATGGCTCCCATAAGTGCAAGAAAAGCTTTTAAAATATTAATTAATCTAGAAAAAATACTTGCAATTGAACTTTTATGTGCTGCTCAGGCATTTGATTTTAGGAGACCATTAAAATCTAGCATAATTTTAGAAGAATGTCATAAATATATACGAAATCAAATACCTCACATCAATGAAGATACTATTTTATCCGAATATATTAACTCCGCATTAGATATAATCAAAAGTAATGAATTATTAAAAATCTCGCAAAAAATATAAGAGATTGATCAAACTGTTTGTAGCATCAACATATTCAAAAAAAGAAGTTTTTACTAGTGTTGATCCAGATCTAGTTGTATATCACTGTAATGAACTTGTTACTATGAACACAAAATATGGTGCTCCAAGAATAGGCGGAGATATGTCCAAATTAGCAATTATTAATGATGGAGCAGTTGCAATTAAGGATGATAGAATTATTCTTATAGGTACTACTGATGAATTAATATCAAAATTTGAATTTGGGAAAATTCCTACCAAAATAAATGCCACAAATAAGCTGGTTACTCCTGGATTTATCGATCCGCATACTCACATTATTTTTGATGGTACACGAGAAAATGAATTATCAATGAAACTTGAGGGAAAGACATATATTGACATTTTAAAAGCAGGAGGAGGAATTTTAAAGACTGTTCACAAAACTAGACAAGCACCATTAGAAAAATTAGTTGAAAATGGTAAGAAAATCTTAGATAGAATGATGTTATACGGAACAACTACAGTAGAGACGAAATCTGGTTATGGCTTAACTACTGAAAGTGAAATTAAGCAATTAAAAGCTATAAAAATTTTAAATAAACAACACCCATTAGATATAATTCCAACCTTTCTGGGAGCACATGCAATACCTCCAGAATATAAAGATAAAAGTGATGACTATGTTAGACTAATTATCTCAGAAATGATTCCTCAAATTGCGAAAGAAAATCTTGCTGAATATTGTGATGTTTTTTGTGAAGAAGGGATTTTTACAAGAAAACAAACAAAAAAAATATTGAAAACAGCTATTAGATACGGTTTAAAACCTCAGATTCACATTGATGAGATTGTGGATACAAAAGGTGCATTATTGGCTTCTGAAATAAAGGCAATTCAAACAGGCCATTTACTAAAATCTAATGATGAAGGTTTAAAAGCTATGGCAGAAACGGGAGTTATCGCCACACTCTTGCCAGGAACACCATTTTGTTTAATGTTAGATAACTATGCACCTGCAAGAAAAATGATAGAATTAGGAATACCTATTGCTCTAGCAACTGATCTTAATCCAAATTGCTGGACAGAATCAATGCAAATGATAATTACTTTAGCTTGCTATCATATGAAGCTCTCACCGGCAGAAGCACTCACAGCAGCAACTATTAATAGTGCGTGTGCAGTACAAAGACAAGATGAGATTGGGAGTCTTGAAATTGGAAAAAAAGCAGATTTAATAGTTTTTGATGTACCTAATCACCAATTCTTACCTTATCATTTTGGTGTAAACTTAGCATTAAAAGTAATAAAAAATGGAAAAATAGTAGTTGATAACGATTTCTCAACTTAATTTCTTAAAAATCAAAATAATATTCTAATAAATGTTTTTCTTCTAGTTTTTCAGGTTTATCAAGTTGCAAGTAATATTCTAATGAGTTCAGAACCGCACCTAGTGGTAATACCCCTACTAATTCAGAACCTATTATTGATACTCCATATCGAGCAGCCTCTATTTTTACTAATTCCATTTGTCTATATAATGGAGTTTTTCTATAATTAATATTTGAAATTCCAACTTGTACATAATCTCGATTTGCCAATTCTGTACCCATCGCTTTTATATTTACCAGACCACCAGAACGTAAATGAATAAACTTGGCAACTTTTCTCGCAATTGCTACATCTTTAGTGCCTAAATTAATATTAAAGCTGATTAATGGATTTCTTGCTCCAGTTATTAATGCACCTGCGGTAGGATGAAACTCAGATGGACCAAAATCAGGTTGCCTTTCTGGATCCGTTTTGATAGCTTCTTTAAGTTTTTCATATTCCCCCTTACGAATATTATCAATATTTTTTCTCTCCATTTTTCGAGCAGATTCTTCATAAAGGTACACAGGTATTCCTTCTTTTGCCATGGTTTCAGCAAATTTTATGGACAACTCTATACATTCTTCCATTGTAACATTTTGTGCGGGTACAAAAGGAACTACATCAACAGCGCCAATTCGAGGATGTTGGCCTTTATGTGTATTCATATCAATTAATTCAATAGCTTTTTTAGCAGCATCGATATTTGCATTTAAAACAGCTTCAGGAGTTCCAACAAAAGTGATAACAGCTCTATTATAATCAGAATCATATTCAACATCCACAATACGAGTATTAGGAGTACTTTTTATCTCAGAAACAATTAAATCAATTTTTTCGCTGCTCTGGCCTTCGCTATAATTAGGAATCGACTCAACAATTTTCTTTTTACCTTTTTCCATAAAAAAAAACCTATATTAAATGAGTTCTTACTTGAAATAATATGAACAAATTATAATGAATATTTCTTTTTATAGTAGGTTTTGTCAGTAAATACATAAACCTTATCTTTTCCATTTCCAATGACGTTATCATTCACTTCAAATCCAACAATAATTTTTTTATTTTTAGTACCTCTAGGGGATTTATTAACTATTTTTCCTTGATACATAATTTTTTCAACTTTTTGATGAATATACGTGTCAGTATCTTTACCCATGATGATTATATCGTTATTTATTGAGATATATCCATTATCTAACGAAATCGTAGTAAGATTAGGTTTTTTTTCATATTTTTCAATCTGTCCGACTCTTATATATCTATAATGAGATAAATTTGTTGGCGATTTATGTTGATGATCCTTTTCGGTCATTCTGTTAAAATAAAAACCAGGAGTAAAACCTCTATTATAGACTTTTTTTAATTCTGTAACCCATCTACCTACTTTCTTTTTAGTGAATGTCTCATTATAATACGCTTCTATAGCATCTCGGTATGTTTTAGAAACGATCTCTACATAGTGTGGATGACGCATTCTTCCCTCTATTTTAAAGGCATCGATTCCTGCTTCAATTAATTGAGGGATATAAGCTATAGTGCATAATTCTCTTGAATTCATGAATCTTACACCATCATAAATATATTCAGTACCTGTTTCTTCACGAACCCACCATCTTCTCCTGCACGGTTGTTCACAATTCCCTCTATTAGCCGATTTTTCAGGGGTTCCGCAGATGTCTTGAGAAAAATAACATCTTCCACTAATAGATGTACACATTGCTCCATGAATAAACACTTCAACTTCTGTTTTTGTTAGATTTCGTTTAATTTCTTTAATCTTTTCTAGTGATAACTCCCTAGCTAAAATAATTCGCCTAGCACCTAATTCTTCATAAAATTTAGCTGATAGAGAATTAGATACATTACATTGAGTAGAAATATGAAAGGGGATTCTAAACTCTTTAGCAATTTGAATTACTGCTAAATCATGTACAATGACGCCATCAATTCCAGCTTCTTTCCCCTTTTCAATAGTATTCCTAATATCTTTTACTTCATTATCATATACTAAAATATTTGTCGCTAAATACGCTTTCAAATTGTTATCATGACAATAATCGATAATCTTGAGTAAATCATCTAAAGCTATATTTTCAGATCTCATTCGCATATTGAATCTTTCAACACCAAAATAAATAGAATCTGCATATTTTGAAGCTGCTTTTATTGCCTTGAAGTTTTTAGCGGGTGCAAGTAATTCTACCTTTTTCATGAATCTTAATTTTTCCTATTTTTATTTACAATCTTAATATAATAAAAGAATAATGACATTATTTAAAAAAATTGAAAAAATTTAAGATAAAAAGGAAATTTAGATTTACAATTCATGAATGAAAATAAAACAAAAGGATTTTTCAATTGGTTAAAGAAGAGGAAACGTATTATTATCGGTTTAGCAACTATTGCGATAATTATTGTGATGATTTTTCTAGTAGATTTTCAAGAATTAATTCAAAAAATTATTACAATTGGATTTGGGGGATTATTTTTATTTATTCTTGCCTATACACTAGCTTTTATTTTTAGAGCCTATAAGTTAAAACTTATATTTAAGGGGATTAGTCAAGAAATTAGTTATTCAACATCATTTTTTTCTACAGGTGCTTCTTTCTTCATAAACGGTGTAATTCCCGGTAAAGTAGGTGATTTTGCCAAGATGTTTATTATAAAAGATCAGGAAAATATTAAATTAAGTGAATCTGTTGCAGGAGTTGCCATAGAAAGATTATTGGATTTAATTTTATTATTTGGTATCAGTTGTTTTGCTTTAATTTTTACCTATATGAGTAATTATGGTGAAACTAGTACTCAACTAATACTAGGTCAAAATATACAATTTTATCTTGCTATAGGTGCAATTATAATATTTGGGATATTTATTGCTTTAATACTATTAATATATAAAACTGATTTCATCATTAATATTATTAGTAAAATCTCGCTGAAATTAGCAGATTATCTAAACCGATTTATAACAAATTTTAAAATGGGCATTAAGAAATTTAAAGATCATAAAAAAAATTTTGTTTTTGTGGTTCTATTAGGATTCCCCACATGGATTTTTGATGCCTTGATCGTTGTTATTTTCTTTTATCTTCTAGGGTACCAGTTAAATATACTTCTTTTACTTTTAGCAATAATCTTAACTTTTTTCAGTCAAGCATTCCCCATAACTCCTGGTGGTTGGGGTATATCAGATAATGTTGGTGCTTTATTTATTTTATTCTTTTATCCTGAACTTCCATTTATAGATATACTGGCAATTTTTATAATTGACCACCTATTTAGACATGCATATGTCTTATTTTTTGGAGGATATTCTATTTTCCATTTTAATTTCAGCTTAAAAGAAATTGAAAATCTAAGGGAATAATTATAATTAGTCAAAATATAAATAATAATAAAGGCTTACAAATAAAAATGGATGCGAATGTCAAAAATAAAGAGTATAAGTGTCGTTATCCCTGCGTACAATGAGGAAAAAGATCTTCATCACAGCATCAATGTGATCCATAAATACTTAACCAAACTGGTAAATAACAATTTTGAAATTTTAATCATTGAAAATGGTAGTTCTGATAGAACTGCTGAAATTGCAAAACAACTAGAAATTGAAAAAACTAATATAAAAGCATTTTCTTTACCTAATCCCTCGTTTGGAGAAGCTTATCGATTTGGAATACTCCAAGCAAATCATAGTATGGTCACTACTTATCCTGTAGACCTTGCTTATAGTTTAAATTTTATTGGAAATGCTTATAACCTTATCAATAAATATCCTATCATTCTTGGTGTTCGATTTCATGAAAAAAGCAAAGTCGACAGGCCACTAATTCGGATTTTAATTTCAAGGTTTCATACGATACTAGTAAATATTTTTTTTGGTACACATTATAATGATATAGATTGTTTGAAAGCATTCAGAACGGAAATAGGAAAAAGCATGGTAAAATATACTACATCTAAAGGGCCATTTATAGAAGTTGAATTAATTTATCTGTTAAAAAAGACAGGTATGGAATTTTATGAAATTCCTGTCAATCATATTGAAAAGGAAGTTGCTAGACATCCAATATACATATTTCGTTCGATAATAAAAAACTTCATTGAATTATTAAATTATAAATTAAGAAGTTTGATTATTAAAGGATTTTAAGGTTAAGTTAGGATTGCTGACTCTTCATATTTGAAGTTATGAGAAATCTGAATCGATAATTTTATAGTTTTTTAATCCTATTTTCTAACCACATTTCTTTAGGTACGTCTTTAATATACTTAGCGGGGTTGCCAACCCATACTTGGCGATCAGGAACATCTTTTGTCACTACTGCTCCTGCACCAATAACAGCATCTAATCCAATTGTGATTGCTGATAAGAGAGAAGCATTAGAGCCGATTGATGCTCCATCCTTAACTGTTGCCCCTTTATATACATATTCTTTCGTATCCATATATTTATCATTCATTGTACACACTTCAGGGCCGAAAAATACATATCTACCAATTAATAAATTACCAGTTAAATGACAAGCAGTTTGAATTTTTGTATAGGATTTTATTTCCGTTTCATATTCTATAGTAGTCCCCCTTCCGATTATAACAAAATCATGTATTTTGCATTTCTCTCTAATTGATGCTAAATCCCCTATAAAACACTTGTTCCCTATTTCAGTTCCTCCATAAATTACC
>CAYNEU010000202.1:0-7824 GCA_964396275.1 uncultured archaeon
AGTGCTTTAATAGTTATATCTATCCTTGTAATTACATCTTCTCTTACGTATAGAAAATATGGTTTTTTTCAGGTAGGATAATCTTTTCTTAGCTGGAGTTCCCGTTTATAATGGTTTATTTGGTTTCTTATAAACCTAAGAGGTCTTGGTGGCATGAGATGACCATATTTATATAAATGATCTTCCAAAAGATTAATTGAGAGCTCTAGTCTATTTATTCTTTTTTGGATATCACTCATGATAAAATTTTCACTCAAACCCTATATTAAGTGTTAATATCGATTTAAGAAATCCAAATTAAAAAACTATAAGAGTCCTAAAATTTTATGGATTTTTACTAGTAATGGCTATTTATTCGACCACAATTTCTTAGTTAAACATACTCATAATATAATTAAATCATGAATTTTTTTATCAATTAGAAAATTTTTGACGAATTTTATTAATTAGGTTTTAACTAAAATGACAGATAAGTTCTGGTATAATGTAGCAAGGACTTTTATAAAAGCAGGAGTATTTCCCGTACCTATTAGTGATACACTGATAGAATTATTACACACACTAATAACTGAAGAACAAGCAAAATTTATTTTAATATATAAAAAACCTTCAATGACACTTGAGGAAATTAAGCAAAAAACCGAGATGGAAGAACAAAAGATAATTGAAATGCTTGATACATTAATGCATAACGGTATAATTGTGGGTACGAAGAGTAAAACTACTGGAGTTATGGTTTATCGTTTAATGGGTTTATATCCAGGCATTTTTGAATATACATTCTTACGAGGGGAGAGTTCAGAAAGAGAAAAAAACTTAGCAGTGTTATTTGAGAAACTTTTTGGGGAAATAAGTGAAGGAACTCAAAAGAATTATGATAGTATAATAAATGTGTTTAAAGATTTGCCACCAACTGACAGAACCCTACCAGTTGAAAAAGAAGTAGAAGTCGGAACTGACACTGTAATGCCATTTGAGGAAATAAAAAAATATGTTGAAGAGTACGATGATATCGCCTTAGTTCATTGTTATTGCCGCCATGCAAAAGATCTTATTAATGATCCATGTAAATTAGGAGCATCAAAAAATAACTGTTTCCTTTTTGATAAAACTGCTAGATTTGGTATTGAACAAGGTTTTGGTAGATCTGTTTCAAAGGAAGAAGCTATTAAAATATTAAGAGAAGCTGAAAATGAAGGATTAATCCATAAAGTATTTCATGTTCATTCAGATACGAATAGAGGGATTGAAGCTATTTGTAATTGTTGCAAATGTTGTTGTGGGATGATCAACATGTACTATCGTGGTGCTGCACCAATACATACCATGTCATCTTATTTAGCACGTGTAGATGAGGATTCCTGCGTAGGTTGTGGGACTTGTGTAGAAAAATGTCCTATGGAAACAATTGATTTAGAAAATAGTATTGCTATTGTTAATGAAGATAAGTGTATTGGATGTGGAGTATGTGCTCATCATTGTCCTGAAGAAGCGATACATCTTGAGAGGATTGGCCCTAGACATGTTTTTATCCCCCCTAAAAGAATTAAAATAGAAAAATAACAACTATCTTTTAGAATTTTATTTTATTATTAGGAGTTTTTGTATTGGTTGTTCGTATAGCTTATCATTGTAATAATGAAATTTTAGAATGGCAGTGGGCGTCAGATATCAAGTTAATGCCGTATCCTTATTTTACATCTTGTTATTTAGTAGATGGACTTCTCATTGATTCTGGAGCACCTGGTGGGGAAAATGATCTTAGAGAATTTGTAAAATCACTCAATTGTGACCAAATGATTGAGAAATGCTTCATTACACATACTCATGAAGATCACGCAGGGGGTGCTCATATGTTAAACACTGAATTTGCAATTCCAATATTTACAAGTGAAAAAGCCATAGATTTTTTAAGAAAAGGTAATCTATATCCTAAGTATCGGCAAGCGGCATGGGGACCAGAATTATTACCTGTTAAAGCAGAGATTATAGATGAACCAATAATAACAAAATCAAAAAAGTATAAATTTGAATTATTTCCGATGAGCGGACATGCTCCAGAATTAGTTGCATTAATTGAAAAAAATCAACAATGGGCTTTTGTAGCTGATGCTGTACAGCCAAAGTACAAAATGATCTTTGGAAAGAATAGTGATATCCAAGAGGATATATCATTAATATACCAATCTCTTTCTAAACTATATGATTTTACAGAGAGAATGGATCAATTATTAATCTTCTCTTCTGGGAATGGAGTATTACAGGGGAGAGAAATTATAATGAAAAAAATGGAAGAGATTGAAGATTTACATAAAAAGGCTCATGAATATCATAGACAGTTTCAAAAAGAGGGATATTCTGGAAAAAAATTAATAAGAAAAATAAAAAAAAAGCTTCTTGGAAGAGAAAGTATCATAGGCCAATTCACTCAAGGTGACCTTTCACGAGAAAATCTTATTCTTTCCTTGCTTAAATGGAAAAAAAAGGGTAATTAATTTGCAATCATAAATGCCTAGGGACTTTTATCTCAAGATCAGATATTGGAAAAGAGTAACATGGGTGAAAGTAATTAAACTTTTTATCTGCTGCTCTTCTCCAGTCACCTATGGGACTTATATATATATCTCCTGAGATGAGAAGCGAACGACAAAATCCACATTCACCAGATCGGCATTTTGATGGAGGTGTTAAATTTGCTCTTTCTAGGGCAACAAGAACAGATTCAGTAGCTATTGCAGGGATTTCTTTTGTGATAAATCCGATATGTGCTTTAACTCTAAAAGTTTTTTCAGCAACTTCTTTTGGAAATCCTGGATAATTTACAATATCTTTGATTACACCAAATGCCTCCCTTCGAATTCTTTTTTGAGGTAATTCAAATTTTTTTAATTCATTAATTACAAACTCGTACATAATTTGAGGACCACAGATAAAAAATGTACTATTTTTTACATCACAATATTTTTCAATAATATAAGCAGTGATAAAACCAGTCTCACAACCCTCTAAAGAAACTTCTTCACAACTTAATATGTGTACAATTTTTAATTTATCAGGACGTTCTTTCTCAAGTTTTTTAAACTCTTCATAATAGATAATATCATCTTCCTCGCTGCTTCCATATAATAATGTTAACTTAGCATCCAATTTTCCATCTATGATTGTTTTAGCTATTGAGCGAAATGGTGTTATTCCAGAACCTCCCGCAATACCTACTATATGCTTTAAATCTCTTAGAGGTTCAAAATAAAAGAACCCTTCAGGACTAGAACTAACAACTTTTGTACCAATCTTCCAATTATCCCAAATATAATTTGTTAAAAATCCATGTTCTTCTTTTCGAATAGTCAATTCGTAAAATCCTTCCAAAGCATCCGAAGGTGAGGAGGAAATAGAATATGGTCTTGTGATTTCTATGCCATTTACATTAACTTTTAAACTTAAATATTGACCCGCTCTGAAATACGCTAATCTTGTTGTTCCTAACTCTAGATCGGGTTTTAGTTTAAAAGTTTTTGCTGATTTTGTCTGATCTATAATTTCACTTATAGTTAAATATTGTCTTTCAGGGTGTAATTTTCTTGCAAGGTCATTTATGGGATCAGATATTATGGGTTCATTAGAAGCTTGTTCTATTCTTTTCTTTCTATTTGGAACCAATTTGGTGAAAGCAAACAAATCTTTTGTATTACTTTTAACAGTTATCAGAAACCTTTCCTTATCTTTTTCATTCATTTTTAACCTTCACCTTTACAGTTAATTCATTTAAAACTAGTAGTGCTGCAAGTTCACCATCTTTTAGAGCACTACTATATCCATGGCATCGCCTTCCAAATCCTCCTGCGAATTCTAAACCGTTAATATAATTATGTTCTCCCATCATCATCAAGCGAGGTACTAAAGAATCCCAGGATTCTGGTTCATAACCATAGATTATCCCATTATAGGTTCTGGTATATCTTGCGAATGTTTGAGGGGTAGCTATTTCAATTTCTTCAATATGTTCTCTTATAGAAATCCCTAATGCATTTTCAAAATCAGTTATAAGTCCATCAGCAATTCTGTTTTTAACATCTACATAATCTTCAGGTTTTACATCCTTCCATGTTTCGGGTTTAAAAAGAGTTGTAATATAAATGATTGAAGTTCCAGGAGGAGAGCAATCTGGTATTGCAGAATTTAAACATACAGTAGCTTGACCTTTTGGCACTCCGAGTTCGTTCCATTGATTATAAAGATTTTCTGTGTCCATATCATCCATAATGAAATAGCTATACTCATTTATTCCTAATTCTTCCACAGAAGCATCAAGTCCTAAATAGACGACAAATGCAGAAAGTCCATGAATTCTAGCATTAACTTCCTTAATTGCAATTTCGGGCACTTCTGATTTTGGATAGATTAATTTATTATATACTAATGTTTGAGAGGCATTAGAAATCACAAAATTTGTTTTGAAAATATCTCCATTTGATGTTTCAACTCCAATTACTTGACCTTGTTCTACTAAGATTTTCTCAACTCGAGTATTATACATGATATCACCCCCCAATTCTCTAATTCTTTTATCGAGGGCTAATGTAAATTCAGTTGAGCGGTATCTTGGAATATAAGCCCCTCTTTTAATATAAGTATTAATCATAGCAGCAAATATGGTAAAATTTATCCTGCTAATAGGGAGACCTAAATAGCACCAATATGCATTCAAAATATCACGTGCTTTTTTTGGTATACCTAATGCTTCTTCTACTTCTTGAGCAGAATATCCTGCAGTCTTAAGGAAATTTGAATGTTCCTTAATTAAAACTGCTTGATCTGGATTACCCTTAGATCTTCCAATATAAACAAAAGCACTGGATATATCTTGAGCTAATTGGAAAAAATTTTTAACTGATTCCCTACTTCTAGGGACTTCTTTTTCAATTGCATTAAGAAAATTCTCGATTCCAAATGGCATTACAACATCTAAATCTTTTGTTATTATTCTGTATGCTTCGGGAATCTCTAAAAATTCGGTATCAACATTTAAAACCCTCTCAAACAATTTTTTAATATCCCCAGGATTAGAATCAGAACCATAATCGGCAAGTTCATGTAGAGATGTCTCGAATTCAAATCTACCTCTCACAAAACTTGAGGCAAAACCACCAGGTAAGTTATGTTGTTCAATTAATAACACTTTTACTCCAGCTAATGCTAATCGTGCGGCTGCAACCAATCCACCATTTCCCGCACCTATAATTACTACCTGATAATCTTCACAATCTACCGCATTCATTTTTAAAACCAATTTAAATAATATAAATTGCATTAATTAATAATAATTTAAATCGGTTAGAGTTTAAGAAGTTTAATTATTGACCGATTTTTTTAATTTTAGCGGGGTAAATCTACATTATCATAATTTAAATTAAAAGAATAAATGAATTCTGAGTTTTAGACTAAATTATTTATTATAATTTCAGAAATATCTCCACTATACTCAGCCGTTCGTCTAATACTCTCAATTATATATCCTATTGCTATTGAAACTTCAGCACTGCTAGTGGTATTAAGGCTTATTTTTTCTGTAGCTGCTATTAATTCTTTAATATCTTCAATATTTTCATTCGCAAGAACTAAGCTTTTTTGAAGCCATGCATCAAGACTTTTATTCAATAAATCCAGTGATAATTTACTTACTGTCTTAATCTCTTCCTTTAGACTTTTATCTAATTCTTGTCGTATAAGGATCAAAACATTTCTAGCAATTTTACTGGCATGGTCTCCTATACGTTCCAGGAAACGACTCATTTGCTGGTAATGACTTGCTTTTTCTAACGTTATCCCCATTTTCTGACAAAGAATAATATCCCTCAATACTATATGAGATTGACGACCAATTAACCAGTGCAATCTGTCAACATCATTATCTCTTTTAATGACTTCTTCAGCTAATTCTTTATTTCTGGTTTCAAAAGCATTTATAGAATCTTCATGCATCCCCTGAACTAAGATATACATTCTTTTTATTGTTTTTTCGAATGGCATTTCTTTTGGATTGAGGAGATCTTTTATTACGATAATATTATTAGATTCTTCTACAATCTCAGGACCTATTGCAATTTGTGTAAAATTTGTAATGCTATCTCTTATTAAAGGATCAAATTTCCTGCCAGATTTTATGATTATTTTTGAAAATCCCATTATGTATGCTCCAATTAAAACTCGAAACAGAAAATTTTCATCCCGATAATCCTCAACCATTATCTCTTTCGTTTTAATAGCTATTTCATTATCAATTTTAGGAGTTATTAGTAAATTACCATCTGGTTGTGATAGTATTCCTAACGTATCATTCTTTTGAACGCCATGCCTGTCAATCCAAATTTTGGGTAAACTTATAATGTAAGAGCTTCCCCCGGTTTTCTGGACCTTTCTAGTCTCTATACTAAATCCCATTAATATCACCCTGTTTTCTTTACATCTATTTCAGAATATTTTTTCTATATAGAATAAAAAATATCATTAATAACACATTTAATTATATAGAATAAATATCAAAATGATTTTATACTTAGTCTATATACTATATATATTTTCTATATACTATATATATATAAATTATTTCTTGTTTATGAATATTTACAAAAACATAAAATAATATCAATATCGTCTATATAGTTTATTTTTTTTATTGGACATTATTTTGATATTATTAACTCGATAATATTCTTATGTCGAGATCTTGATGATAAATAAAGTCTTTCTCTATAGAATATATAGTGTAAATAAACCAACATAAACTATGTCGTGATCTCTTATATTTTCTCAGTAATACCTCTAGTTAACCAAATTTAAAACAATTAATTTACTAAAAAGCAAATTTGTGAAAAAATGATGGAAAAAAAAGGTATATTGTTCATTGCTGTTGTTGGTATGATTGCTATGTTTTTCGTGGGTTGGGGTACTACATCTATTATAGCTCCGGGTGGAGCCGGGACAACAAGCATTATTATTACGGGGTCTACTACTTGTGAACCTGTAATTACTGAAGCTGCTAATCAATTCATGTTATTAAATCCTAATGTTGATATTTCTGTTTCAGGTACGGGATCTGGAGATGGTATTTCTGATACAATTGACAGACAAAATGATATAGGTATGTCATCACGTAATATTAAATCCTCTGAAAATGCTTCAACAGGAAACCAATTAACAGACTTTAAATTTGCCAAAGACGGAATAGCAGTGATTATTGACGCTAATCATCCTGATGTAGCATGGTTACAATCAAATGGATTGACTATGGATCAAATTTTCTTAATTTACAATGGTACTTATGATACATGGGATGATATTAATAATACTTTATCATCTCAATCAATTGATGTTCATACCAGAGCTGATGGTTCTGGTACAAGAGCTACATTTGAAGAATTAGTTTTATACGAAACTTCTGAGCAACTTGGGAAAAATTCCGGATATATTAGCTCAATAACAGGGTATATAGAAGTAGCTTCTAATACAGTTATGGTAACAACTGTGAGTGCAAATCAATATGGTTTCGGATACTGTGGATTAGGATATCTTGATACTAGCGTAATTGCAGTTCCTGTAAATGGGGTAACACCTTCTATATCTACTATTTTAGATGATTCTTATCCAATTTCTAGATCTCTACATCTTACAACAAACGGTGAAGCAACTGGATGGGTTAGAGCCTTCATTGACTTTATTTACGGTACAGAAGGACAAGTAGCGGTAGCAGAAGAAGGATTTATCCGACTTTGGTTTTAAAATTTTAATGTAAATTGTAATTTCTTAATTATTTCTTTTTTTTAC
>CAYNEU010000203.1:0-3159 GCA_964396275.1 uncultured archaeon
AAATAAGGAATAAAAATTTAATTAATCCTTTTCTTCACAAATAACCTCATCTAGGCTGTGCAAAGCGCAATTATTCATTGCAAGTGTTTCAGTTATTTCTTCAAAGGAGAGATTACTCCCCTCAATGTGAATATGTAAAGAAGCTGTTTTTTGATCTAATTCATCCACTTTAACACTAACTCTTGATACTCCAGTAACTTTCATTAATTCTTTAGCCACAATATATGAATCGGGTTGATGAGGTTTGAGAACATCCAAAAGAAATTCTACTTTCATTATTTTATTTTAAACCCTTGTATGTAATTATACAATAATAGATATAGTGGATATTTTATTAATATTTTATTAATTTTTTTTTTAATTTATAAGTTTTTCAATTTCTTCTATTAATTTTAACGGAATTTCATTTTCTTTAACAATTTTATCTGCTATTTTGAGGGTTTCACATTTAGCTAAGTTGGTATGTAATGCTATAGAATGAGCGCCTACATTGATAGCAGCCTCAATATCACGGATATTATCTCCAATTATTAAAATTTCGTCGAATTTTACGTTTAACTGTTTACATATATAAGTTAAATGTTCTGGATGGGGTTTTAAATTGGTAACATTATCCCTTCCGACAATTAGGTTAAAAAATTGTAATAAATTCACTTTTTTGAGAGATATCTCTGCATTTCTTTTTGTATTAA
The DNA here is from genome assembly GCA_964396275.1 of uncultured archaeon. Classification (GTDB taxonomy): domain Archaea; phylum Asgardarchaeota; class Lokiarchaeia; order Sigyniarchaeales; family SOKP01; genus Loki-b32. The sequence continues at coordinate 693 of CAYNEU010000203.1, forward strand.
ATGTAAAAATTGCTTGTTTTAGATTATTGTTCTTAGCAAATTCCAATACTTGGTCTATTCCATTTATCATTGTAGCATTGTTAGCAGCATCGTATTCTATTTTTATAATTTCATTATCCACTTCTTCTATTATTTCATTTATTTTTTTCTGAGATAAACCTTCCTTTTCAAAAAATTCTCTGGCAGATTTCATATTTTCTAAAATAGAAATATTGACCGTAAGGAGATGTTTAGGAACTCCATAATTTTTTAGAATTTTTATAGCAGTCCTGCGTGCTCTTAGGTAATCGATCTTAAAATGAATTAGTGTACCATCTAAATCCCAAACGATTGCTTTAATAGTTTTTTTTCTCTGCATTTAATATACCAAGTCAGAATAGAGTGGGCCACTTGGAGTCAGCTGTGATTTTTTTAATTTCACTTGATTAATAATAAAAGTTCCAAACTCTAAATATTTATTCTCAGTAATTAATTTCTTAAGTGTTTCAAATGTTTTATAATTTATTTTACCCTTCTTAAGTCGTGCTACAGTCAGATGAGGTTTGAATTTTGTTCTTTTATCGTGTTCAATTTGTAATTTATCAAATAAGTAATTTTCAATCGTATCCTTAACGTTTTGTAAGAAATGAATATCACCTACTAGTTTTGTCCATATAACTGAAAAATTATTAAATTGGCCAACGCCTTTTAGGAAATATCTGAAATTTTTCCCTTGGAATAATTTTTCATTAATTTCTTCTTGTAAAATCCTATAAATCTTAGCAGCTAAAGGCTCAGGTATATTTCCTAAGAATTTTATCGTCATATGTAAATTTTCTGGTTCTACAAGTTTAATCTTAGCCTGATTTTGCCTTAACCTTTGAGAGAATAAAGCAATTTTCTCAATAGTGTCTACATCTTTTAATTCAATAGCAATAAATGATCTAATCATTTTTTTCCCCAATAATTAAAAATTCTCCATTTTCTTTCTGTTATTAGTTTTTTATGTTCTGGAATAATATGAATTTCTCTTAAATCTTCTATACAGGAAGATTTTATAATCTTAATTATATCTTTTAGAAATAGAATATTCATTTTAGCTCGAGTATTTGCATCTGCAGAGGCATTATGTGGTATTAGAACCATTCGCATGTTTGGTTGTTCACGTTTTATATTTTTCAATCGCATAAGAGTATTAGAATCAATAGGTTCTATAGGAAAAACATCAAAAGCAATATTTATTTGAATTTCTTCATTTTCTAACATATCTAATAGAGTTTCTAGTTCTAAAATGCCTCCTCGTGCAGTATTTATTAGCAAAGAGTCTTTTTTCATCACCTTTAGTAAGTCTCGATTCACTAAATTTTTGGTATATTTATTCAAGGGAATATGAAGGCTAATTATATCTGATTCTCTGAAAATATCTTCAATATTTTCTTTAAATTCAATTGAAGGATAATCTTTTTCAAACTGTTTCATTTGATTATTATCACTATAAAGGATTTTAACACCCCAAGGATAAAGTTTTCTTACTACTTCCTTTCCAATTTCACCTAGTCCTACAATTCCAAGTGTTTTATCAGTTATTACAGAGGAAAGAGATTGATCTAAATCCCATTTATCATCAGAAGTCCATTGCTCATTCCATATATAATTATGAAGATCTATTAAATTTCTTAAATTCGCCATTATTAAAGCTATAGTGTAATCTGCTACTGTTTTATGAAGAATACCCGGTGTATGTGTAATTAAAATATCATCTTCTTCAGTTCGTTGAATATGATTATAGCCTGCTGTTGATGTAGAAATTGTAAAAATATTTGAGTTTTTTAATATTTTTGAGGATATAAGATGGCTTAAGTGACATCCAAGAATATCGGGATTGAATATTTTTATTTCTTTTTTAATTTCTTCCTCTGAAGGAAATCTTTCATTGAATAATTGAAATTCTGCGATTTGATCTAATTCTTGCCATAAATTCTCAATGGCATTGCGATATTTTTCTGAGATTTGCTCATTAGAACCTATCTCCTTAGGTGAGAATACATTTGAGGTAAATAATACCCTAGGTTTATAAGTCATATCTATATCCAGAAGTATTGAATATTTAAACTCAATAGTAAATCGAATATATTTGTATCTTTATTATTATCAAGATTTATTAAAATTAAATCTAATTTATAGTTAAAAAAACTTAATGATGGTAGAAAATGGCTAAAGTAAGGTGTCAAGAATGTAAAATTGAAATTATTAGAACAGTTAAAATACAACAATTTGACCCAATCGAGCCAACAACCATGCACGGATTCTGTTCTGAATCTTGTAGAGATAAATGGATTTCTAACTGAGAAAAGAAAGATTAAATTATGCTTTTAGCATTACCTCTTTATTTTTTCTGGAAGATAAAAGTCATACGTTTTCTTAAGTAATTTAGTTTTCATATACCTATCAAATCTTCTGGCATTTTGAAAAACTACCCAAATCATTT
>CAYNEU010000204.1:0-6236 GCA_964396275.1 uncultured archaeon
TCAAAAATAATTACATCTGCTTCTTTTTCAGCTTCTCTGATTATCTTCTCATAATCGACTCCAGAATAAATCACTAAATCTTGTCTAATATAGGGTTCATATTCCTCCCGTTCTTCAATAGTACAATCATATTTGTCTAGATCTTCATATTTCTCAAATCTCATAACATTTTGTAGCACCAAATCACCATAAGGCATTGGTTCGCGAATAGCTACTACTTTATATCCTTTACTCTTTAAATATCGATATGCGGCTCGAGAAACTTGACTTTTTCCACATCCAGTTCTTACTGCACAAATTGCTACCACTGGTTTATTAGCTTTAAGTTGAGTAAATCTTCCCGAAATTAATCGATAATTAGCTCCTGCAGCAAGAGCTCTTGAGGCTTTATGCATGACTTCTTCATGAGATACATCAGAATAGGCAAAAACTACCTCATCTACTTCGTATTTTTTTATAATTTCTTCAAGTAAATCTTCTGATACCATAGGAATTCCGTTTGGATAAAGTTTACCTGCGAGTTCTGCTGGAAATTTTCTTTCTGTTTCTTCAGTAGTACCAACGTTTTGTTCTCCAGCAATAGTAAATGCTATTACATCATATTCTTCATTGTCTCTAAAGACTGTGTTAAAGACGTGAAAGTCGTAACCTAATGCTCCAATGATAATTACTTTCTTTTTCGGCATAGATACAAACCATTCTAAAAGGATTCTTTATATTGTTATGATAATTAATTTGGGATTTGTAATAATAGTTTTTGCTAGTATTATGGGAATGGCGACCCACTATTAATTCAATAGAAAATATGAAAAAAAAATAAAAAAAAAGATTAAATAGGATTAGTGTCTTGATCATCTGCAAAGAGAAATACCTCATCGATTTTAGAGTTTAATGCTTTTGAGATTTTATGAGCTAGAACAAGAGAAGGATTATATTTTCCTTTTTCAATATAAAGGATCGTTTCGCGCCGGACATTAACCATTTTAGCTAAATCACTCTGAGTCAGATTATATCTAGCCCGTAATTCCTTGATTCTGGTAGTATACTCCTCTTCTTTAGTTTTCTTCGCCATTAATTCTGACCTTTGTTTTTTAATTGGAATTTTATGATTGCATTAGAAATTACGTAAATAACTCCCATTCCTATTAGTCCGCAATAGATATACCAATTGAAGGTGAACTCTGAAATTGATTCTAATATTAAGATAATGATCCAGAAAACCCAAGATACCCAAAACGAAATTTCGCTAGATTTACGCATCATCTCGCGGGTCATTTCATCTCTTAAAAGTATCCCTTTTTTCTTTATATATCTGAACACAAATATAAAAATCAAAATTTGTGCTAGAAATATTCCCAGAATCAACAGAAAGATTATTCCTATATCCATTTTTTCATCACATGTTATATTTTTTTCATAATTTGTTAGAAATAATTAACATTTATAAATGTTATGTTTTGATCACATTTTGTTAAATATTACTAACTATCAATTCACAGTTATGGTTTATTAAAATTGATTTTACTTATTCCTTTCAAATAGGTGTGGTAAGAAGTTAGGAAATTCCACCATTTCTTCAATATTGTGCTTTCTTAATGCTTTGATAAACCAATTTGTGGACGTTATTAAAAAAGGAAAAAAGAAGTTATGGATTTAGAAATGATAAAAACAAAAGATCATTAATTTTCTTTTAAAATTTTATTGAGGGTTTCTATCGCATTTTCTTTAATCGATTTTGAAGTCATTTTTTTATCATTTCTCTTTGAATCTCCAATCGTTTCTATAGAGAAGAGATAAAACAAATAAATAAGATATTGTCGGGAGGGAAATCAATATGATAGCTGCTACTATATCGCTAAATAATGACCCTCCAATGATAGCTATAGTGAACGGTCCTACCATCCATGCAGTGATTCTACCATATTTAGGATTTTGGTAAGATGAAATATAATAAATAATTAGCAATATAAATCCTGGTAGGTAATACTGGGGCACATAGGGCCAAAAAGGGATAGCTTGACCAAGACCTCCTAATAATCGAAGAGTAGCTAATGAATTATCCCACCAGTTAGGCGCTGGGAATGGATATACTCCTGTGTTGATCCATTGTGCAATCCAATAAGATAGATCTTCTACAACCGCCAAATTAAGCCATGCCATAAAGGATTTTTCAACGCTAAACCCCGTAGCCAGGGCTTCAACAAATAGCATTCCAGAAAACATGATAACCCAATTTATGATGGTTCCAAGACCACCACCATAAAATTGAAACAAACCACGCACTATAAAATATTCAAAAAAGCCATAGCCGATTGAATATATTGTCGCAGCAATGAACCCTCTTCGAACCTCTTTTTTATGTATATTTTTATCAGAATTAATAGTAATAGGGCGTTCGAATAAAAACTCCTCTATTTTTAAACTATACATCATAAATAACCATTCGATTTATGCAAATAAATAATTATCATTCAATCTACTACTTTGAATAATATTCTATAGAAGGTGTTCAATTTCATCCAGAATCCTTCAAATGTTTTAATTAATGTATTGGATATATCTACTTCTTCAATATTACTTGCATTTGAGATAGCTTAAACATATAAAACTGGTGGAAGGGACTCTTTAAATGCAGCAAATTTACTGGAAAATAAGATTCAAGAAATTTATTCACAAGACATGGATTTTGATAAGATTTTACTGCTACAAAGGATTGATCCAATACAAATTCTAATTCCTTTATTTGTTGCTATTCGCAACTAAAGCTTTTATTATCTGTGGGATAATTTCACGAGGAAAGCTATGTCCCATTCCATCTATAATCAATAATTCTGCATCAGGTATGGTTGTTGCAATGTCTTTACCTGCTTCTATAAGATTAAAAGGATCTTCACTTCCGTGAATGACAATGGTAGGTACCGATATTATGGTTATATAAGGCTTAATATTACCAGGTACTGCCATTGCTGCTAATTGACGAGCTATTCCTTCAGGGTAATAACACCGATCATACTCTTTTGTTCTATATTCTCTTGATTGCCGTTCATTATGAGGGAATCTACCATTAATTAAACTATCCCGTTTGACCATCTCATCAATATATGCTTTACGCTCGGATGGAACGGGCGCAAAGAATTGCATCATGATATCAGGTTTTGAAGGTGGAAGTTCAGGATTTCCTGTAGTGCTCATAATTACTGCGAGAGATAGTACACGAGAAGGATGTCTATATGCTATAATTTGTGCGATCATTCCCCCCATAGAAGCTCCACAAATATGTGCTTTTTCAATATTCAAAGCATCCAATATACCGATGGCATCATCAGCCATATCTTCTAAAGTGTATGGAATTTTGGGCATTTCTCCACGAGTATAAGCAGCACTAATCTCCATCATATCTGGTATACCAGCATCATCAAATTTTGTTGACAAACCAACGTCTCGGTTGTCAAATTTAATTACAAAAAAACCATTTTCGGCAAGTTTTTCACAAATCTCAACCGACCAAGCAAGTAGTTGACTCCCCAACCCTGCTATCAATAATAATGGTTTTGAAATCGGATCCCCGATTGTTTCAAATTCAATTTCTATATTATTTAGATACGCTTTTGGCATGATGTATAGTCCTAATTTTTACTAATATCTCACTTAGTAAATGGTGGTTGATAAAAAAAATTTTCCTTTACTCTAAACTTTACAATTTTACTCACTAGATCAAGAGGTATCGGCTTATTTATTGGAAATTTAATAGTACCTTTCGATTTTTCATATGGAGATAGTTCTTTCTTAAATGCTTCAATTGCCGATGTTGTGGGATAAAAACCAATATGATTTGTATAAGCTGCAAAATGTACTAAGTTACCATTTAGTTTAAAAGTAGGAATTTGATAACTGATTGTTTCTTCAGCTTTAGGTGCTGACTTGCTAATAGTTTATCTCAGTTTCTCTAAAATATCTTGGACTTTTTTTGGAAATGTACTAATGTATTCCTCCATGGTTTTGAATTGTTTTTTCGGGTTTCTCATAGTATTTCTTTATAGAATATAATATTTAAATATATTGTGGATAAGAAATAAACTCCATTTTATTATACCTTATTTAAATTAGCCAATCTCTCCCTAATTTTTATATATAGTTAATTTTAGAATCAGAATGATTCTAAAGTATTAATAAACCGTTTGCCTATTATTATATTTAAAGAAGATAAAATAAAAAGTAATAAATGTCCTTGAAATCAAATAACAAATTTAGAAGAATCACTAGAGATTTTAAAGGAAGAATAGAGTTAATGAAAAAAACTGACCTTGCAAAAATTGAGTCACTTTTTTTAGAACTCTATGAATTAGGGTTACAGGATTACCTTCAAATGGAAAGAGAGAGATATCCTAATAAAACTCATAAGGAAATTATTATAAATATGTATCAATTCCATGATAGAATACGGGGGAGAAAAAAAAATGGAAAGTATCTATAAACAAGCATTTTCACAAATAATTAATTTTTTAGAGATTTAGAGGAAAACAGAGATATTGCTTATTATTTAGTTGAAGGAATCCTTGTAAAGATATACTCAGATTTTAGGATTACTCGTGATATTGATATTGCAATAGACTTAAAATCGACTAATATGACTCTTGAGAATTATATCTCATTATTAGAAAAAAATAAATTTCATCCATTACAAGATTGGAGAATAACATTAATTCTTGTAAGAGACACTAATATAATTCAATTCTTAGACAAAAGTGATACAGTAAGGTATGATAATCACATCGTAGTAAAATTCAGTAATAACAAATATAAAAAAATGGGACCAATAGGATTAAAAAGGAGAAGTCGAGATATTGTCTTTGGAATTGAATGTTGGGTTGCTTCAAGGGAAGATTTTATCTTAAGTGAATTAGTCTTTGGAGGTTGGGAGGATTATACTGATGCTTTGGGTTGTTGGTTACGTTTTCAAGATGAACTGGACAAGGAATATTTGAGATTAACTAGCAAGGAACTTGAAATACAACAAGAGTATGCATTGTTAAAATCTGGAATAGATGATCCAGATGAGTTTTTCGAACAATTAAGGGATATATGACATATTAAGACATAGCAGAACGAGATTTCCTTTCAAATTAAATCCCACAATTTGCATTAAATATTATTCCTCAAATGTTCTTGTTATATGATAATAAAGTAAAAGATATAAAAAAATTTATAATTTGAATAAAAATTGAATAGGATTTTTCTTTACTTTTGAAAACTTTTCCACTTTCCCTCAAGATTAGGAGCCTTTAATGTTTCCATAATATATTTTGCATATTCTTCCCCTGTAGCTCCTGTATCTCTTCCAGTTACTTTTAACTTTTTCTCATAAATTGCACATATATCCAACGCCATTTCTAATTTTTTAGCTTTCTCTACAATGCCTATATGATTTAAAAGCATTGCTGATGCTTTTATTATACTTGTTGGATCTGCATATTGAATTCTACCTGTTTCAACCATTCTTGGCGCAGTACCATGTATAGCTTCAAACATCGCGTATCTTTTTCCAATATTTGCACTACCTGCAGTACCAACAGAACCTTGAATCTGAGCAGCTTCATCAGTTATGATATCTCCGTATAGATTTGGGGCTACAAATACTTTAAATTCTGACTGTCGTGCTGGGTCGATCAATTTTGCTGCCATGATATCAATATACCAATCATCAAATTTCACTTCTGGATATTCATTTTCTGCAATCTCTTTAGCCATATTTAAGTACATTCCATCTGTAGTTTTAACTACATTAGCCTTAGTCACCAAAGAAACTCTATTAACTCCTGTCTTTTTAGCATAATCAAAAGCTAATCTTAAGATGCGATCTGTTCCCTGTTTAGTATGCACGCAAAAATCAAAGGCTAGATCATCAGTAACTCTAATCCCTTTTGATCCCAACACATAAGCCCCCTCAGTATTTTCTCTGAAAAATATCCAATCAATTCCTTGCTCAGGAATTTTTACTGGACGAACGTTTGCAAATAAATCCAATTCTCTTCGCATGGAAACATTGGCACTTTCGAGATTTGGCCATTTCCCAGAAGCTAGATCAGCTGAACTTGGCGTGTGAGTAGGGCCTTTTAAAATAACATGGCACTTCTTTAATTGTTCTAAGCTCTTGTCTGGGATTGCTTTCATTAATTTTGCTCTATTTTCAATAGTAAGCCCTTCAATATCTCTAAATTCAACCTTTCCATTCTCAA
>CAYNEU010000205.1:0-4621 GCA_964396275.1 uncultured archaeon
AGATATTACAAGTATGACTGAAAAATTAATAATTAAAAAGGATAATGTACAAAGACGTTTAGATGATCTTTCACAAGAAAAAGAAAATTTAACAAAAAAAATTGAGTCTTCTGAGGAAGAATATGAGAAAAATACAAAAGATATTACTGGAATTCTCCAAATTTTAAATATGCTAACCCAGAATATCAATATCTCAGTTGAATCTATTAAAGGTAATATTCAACAATCAAATGCAGAGGCAATTGAATCTTCAGCAGAAGATTTTAAAAAGTATATATTAGATATCATTGATATTATGAAAACAGTTGAGAATATTGGCGAAGATTCAGATAAATCTACTGAAATGACAGAAATGCTGAGCTCTATTATGCAAACATTAAAAATGTTCACAGATAATGCTGATGATACAATTAATCAATTAATTGATAAAGTAAAAGAATCAGCTGATATTGAAGTACAAAGCTCAACCTCTACATTTGATAGTTTTGTTCAAGATCTAATGGAAATTCTTGAAAATGTATATCTCTCTTTAAGAAAACTAACTATGTCTAAAAGTCAAGAACTATACAAACAATTGGAAGAGATTTCAGATACTATTAAATCTCAAACCGATGATTTTAATAAAATTGAGAAACAATTAACTGAAAATAATATTCAAGAAAAACACTTATCTGAAAATCTTTCAGCCTACAATAAAAGACTTAATGAAATTGATAAAAGGAATACTGAATTAACTGAAAGAATTAAAAAAGGAGAAGTAGAGATTACTGAAAGAGAGGAAATAATTAAGATCAAACAATCGGATGCTATGATCTTGGATAATGATATAGAGAAATTAAAAGAATTAAAGGATACATATTGGGATAACCTTTCTACAATTCAAGATGATATTGATAAAAAACAAAAAGAATTAGAAAATTTGAGAGAAAAATTACAAGAATTGCATGGCATTCAGAATTTATTTGATAATATTGCTGAAATTGATGATAATGTAGAAAAATTGAATAATATTATTGGAGAAAAGAAAAATTTAATTATAAACACAGAAGAAAATATTAAAAGTATTCAAGGAGATCAAAACTCATTACAAAAAAATGTTGATGAACTTGTTCTAAAAAAAGAGAATTTCTGGGAAATAACAGAGAACTTGCGAAAGCAAATCGATGATGAAAATAAAGCGCTTGAAGATACAATGGATCGTTTAAGGGCACTTGAAAATGTTATGAGGATTATCAACTCTATTGAAGATATTAAAAAAGAAAATAATGATGCTAAAAATAGCGTTGAAACTTGCTTAAAGGATATTGAAGGATTAAATTCTCAGGTTGAAGAAATCCAAAAAAATGTAGATCAAAAACAAGAAGTAATAGACTCTTTAAGAAATGGAAAAATAGAAGAGTTGGAATCACAGAAAGCCGCCCAAAAGGAATTAAACAAATTGAATAAAGATTTACAGAAATCTCAAGGGAAGTTGAATGAGTTAAATAAAAATAAAGAAAGAGAACAAAAGATTATTGGGTTACATCAAGATATTAAAGATACTGAAGAACAGATTGAATCAATAACAAAAGAATTAGGTAATTTTAAAGAAAATTTAGATAGTGAAAATGAAAAGAAAAACGAAAAACAAAAGGAAATTGATAGGTATACACAAGAAAAAGATGAATCGTGGAAAAAACAAAAACAATACCAGAAAGTTATAACTGATTTAAAATCAGATCTCTCTATGGAGAATTCTAAAATCAACAATTTTGAATCAAAGAAGATAATGTGCACCGATCAAATTGAAACTTTATTTCAGCGCTCTAAAGAATATGGGTCATTGCCTCCAGTAACTGATGGACTTTCAGAAGCAGAATTACAATCAGATATTGTAGAAAAAACACAGAAGAAAAAAACTCTTGAACCTGTGAATCTAAAAGCAATTGAACAATATGATACTGTAAAAGAAAGATTTGATGAGATAGATATGAGACGACAAACAATACAAAGAGAAAGGAAATCAATTCTAGACGCTATTGATAAAATTGAATTAGAAAAGACAAGAACATTCATGAAAGCATATCACGAGATAAATCGAGAATTTAGTAGGATTTTTCAAAAACTCAGTCCTGGTGGTTCAGCAAAAATGATTTTGGATAGACCAGATAAGCCATTTGAAGGAGGTATTAGCATAGAAGCAAGACCAAGGGGTAAAAAAATCAGTTCATTAGAAATATTAAGTGGTGGTGAAAAAACATTAGTAGCGTTGTCTTTTATCTTTGCTGTTCAAGAATTTTATCCTGCACCTTTTTACGTAATGGACGAGATCGATGCGGCCTTGGACGGCCCCAATGTACATCGTGTTTCCACGGTTATTAAAGAATTTGCTTCACAAGCTCAATTCATGGTTATAAGTCATAGAGAAGAGAATATTGTAAATGCAGATAGGATATACGGTGTATCAATGCAGCAGTCGGGAATAACAGATATTTTTAGTGTTGATTTGGAGGAGGAGGCAAAAAGAATTCTTGAACTTGAAGATATCGAGCCAAATATCACAGAATAATGAAAAGATTTCATAGAGGTAGGTAATAATTTCAAAAAATGAACACAATTCAGTTGAAAAACATAATTTTAATGAATGGACTGTAAAAGATTTAAGGGAATTTGCATCGAAAAACAATATTAAAATTCCTTCTAAATCTAAAAAAAAGGATATTGTTGAATTTCTTCAAAATATAACATCTAATCCCGATTTCGTTGATCGGTCCCAAGAAGAACCAGAAGAACCGGAAATAGAATTAGTTGCTGAGTTTGATGATGATGAAGATCTTGCATTATTGAGAAAAGAGAAAACTGAATTGAAATTTTGGCAAAAACCACCCTTTTCAAGTCTTTTAGATACAGAATTAGCAAAAGAATCCGATATTGCTTTTTATGATTTATCAAAATTAGTAGATACTTTTTTTGATAATATGCTCCATGAAGATTTAATTAACTATAAAATTTCTGGAATTGCGCTTAAAACCTCTGCATCTCTACATCATTACAAAATCTCAAGTATAATAAAAGAAGAAGAACAAATTCAGAAAAGAGAAGAATTAGAAAAATTCAGGCAAAGTCATTCTAGAACAATCCCAAAAGCATTACCTCAACCAATTTCCCCTAAAATGCAAATTGCTACCAAAGATGAATTATTTGATGCTATGCGATCAGCTATTATTGAAGTTATGCAGAATAAAGAAAAGCTAAAAAGAAGAAGAATGCGAAGAGAAGAACTTAAAGATCAAAAGATCCAAATGAAGTCTAAAGCACAATTACCCAAAGAACTCTTAAAACATATTAGTGGAAAGGAGCAAACCGTTGAAGAATTGCATGAATCATGGTATAATCGAATAAAAGCTACGATCAATTTAAACAATAAAGAGACTACTATTTATGATTTAATGAATATTATTAAAAATGAAGAAAAAAGTAGTATAGGGCGGAAATTTTCATTAGTACGTATGTTTTTAGCTTTAATGTTTTTATCTACTGGAAGTAAATTAAACTTATCTCAAGAGGAAGATTTCCAAAATATTTCAGTAAATATCAGTTAAAGGTAAATTTTATAAAAATTATTACTAAAAGTGATGAGAATTGGAAGAAAATTCAAATGAAGAAACTAATGAGGAAATAGAAGATAGTCATGAAGAAATTTTTAATGAAGAAGAAATTGAAGAATTTGAAAAAGAAATTAAAGATGTAGAAAGTAATGTTGAAGAGGAATCTAAACAATTAGATTTAAATGATTCAATAAAAGAATTTGAAGAAGAGATAATTGAAGAACTTAACTCAGAATCAGATGATATTGAAAAACATGAATTTATTGAAGAATTTGATCAAGAACCAGAAAATCTTCTAATTGAAGAATCTATAGAGGAAAAAAATGTTGAAGATACAACAAATATGGTTGAAGAAACGTCATAACGTGCAATTATTGATGAAAAAGCATTAGAACTTGATGAAAAAGCTCTTCATCGAAATTTTATCGAAGCCGCCCTCTATGCTGCTGGAGGGCCTTTAACAATAGAAGAGTTATCAAATAAATTAGAATTTCCTAAAAAAGAAGTAGAGAATTTAGTAAATGAATTAGCTTTTGATTATTTAGATCGCACTACGTCATTAATTATTGCACAAATTGGAGATAGATATCAAATGCAGATTAGATCAGAATACACAGAAAAAGTTTCAAAATTTGCTAAAGGAGGAGCAATAGCAGAAAGATACCTAAGAACATTAACAATTATTGCTTTAAAGCAACCGATCTTAAAATCCATGGTTATAAAATTGAGGGGTAGTGGAGCATATGAGCATATAAAGTATCTTTTAGATAATGAATTCATAAATGCAGTAAAAAAAGGAAGATCTCAAGATTTAACTACTACAGATAAGTATGCAGAAATGTTTGGGTTACCAAAAGACATAAGACTAATGAAGCAAGCTATGATTACTCAATTAGGAATTGAAGAAGGAGGAAAAAGTGAGCCTTCAGGTGAAATTGAGAACGCGGATCAAGGTGAACCTATGAGTGAAAGTGAAGAAGGAGAAGATTAAATTTAGAACTCCTTTTTATTTAAAGTAATAAACTGTAATATTC
>CAYNEU010000206.1:0-2865 GCA_964396275.1 uncultured archaeon
TTTTGGTAACGGAGCAAATAAATTTTCAATGTAGAATGTTAAGGGGATTGTCATAATTCCAGCGAATATGCATGCGATATCAAAAATGATGGGTGCAGGAGTATAATTACTTCCTCCTAAATCTGAAATCATATGTGTCCAGATGGTATATCCATAAGGGCCCCATATCGCTGCTGTGATAACTGCAATTAGAAGAAGCGAAAGATAAATTGCTATTACGATAATAGAACTTTTCTTGATAAAGTTATAATTAGTGACTATATTGTAAAATTTAGCTCTTGCCTTATTTATAGATTGACGTATTGACATAGTAATTAACATACTTTATGTTTTTTTAATTCTATGAAAAAATAACGTCAATTTTATTGAATAAATAGAGAATTAGATTTAATTGAAAATTTATAAAAAAAAAATTTGAAATAAATAAAACTAAGTCGTAATAGCGTTATGTGATATTATTTCTTAATTTTCTATGTATTAGAGTAAGAAATACAATTACAGAAATTCCTATTATAACCGATAATCCGAAATAACCCGGAATTTGTGGTCCTCCATCTGTTGGACAAGCACCAACACCTATGATAAGACATACTGAAGCAGAACCTCCTTCGACACACGTAGCGGTTACCTTCACTTTGTCATTAGTGCCCGCTGTTATATTGTATGTATAATAAAAATTGTTCGCAGTTGGTTGGCTTGTATAAGTTTCAGTTATTACTATGATATCGTTAACCTCAACTACCACTTTCGATATGTAGTGAACATTTGGATCATCAACTGGATGAGAAATTCCTACAGTAATGGAACTAGGGTTCGATTGATAACTCAAATTCATAGAATACGGTGTGTGAGCTCTTGCATTTTGAGTTCCGACCAATGTAGCGGCTATAAAAAAGATTAATAATACAAAATATAGTTTTTTTTTGACATTTTTCACCAATTTTTAGGTTTAGATTTCTATTATAAACAATTGAGACAAAGTTTTATTTAAATGTTCCTCCTTATGATAAAGCAAAAGTCAGAAATTACTTATGATTTCTAAAAAATATTGAGTTTAGAATTAATCTCCTCATAAGATTTTTATTACTTATCATTATTGATCATTTTTTTCAGTTTGGATAGGTTATTTCTAGCATTATTTCTGGTTTTGGAAATATTTTAATATTTAGTGATCTACTTTGATAATTAAAAAGAATTTTAAGCATCTATTTAATAAACATTAATGTAAAGGCATTATTAATGTTAAAAACAAAAATTCACCCTCGTGAAATATATCAGCGAATCGAAGAATTTGGATTAAAAAATTCAGCAAGTATGCTGACCGAAATCATAGAATTAGAAAAAGATAATAATAAGCGAAAAGAGGCAATTAAATATTTAGCTTTAATTAGTTATAATTCTATTCCGTTAAAGAATGAGTGTTTTGAAACATTTGAGAATTTATTAATTTCAGATGATACTATCGAAATAAAATGTGAAGCCGCAAAAGCATTAGGTAAGCTAAAACACGAAAAAGCCTTGAAACCATTAAATTGGGTATTGACACAAGAACCCATTGATTATAATATTAAAATTTCCGTATTAAAAGCCATACACAAAACACGATTTGAGGAACCTGAAATACACCTTTTTATAAATGAACTAGATAGCAAATTTAAATCGATTAAAGAGTATGTTTCAATTCAATTATTGAGTCTACAACCAGAAAAATTAATAGATTTATTATTAGATTCATTAAAAAATAAAGGATTCTCAAATGATCATAAAGCTGAATTTTTGAAATTAATTGGATATGAATTATCAAGTATAAATATCTCTTTTGAAGACATTAGTTTTCTTAAAGTAAAATATCCTGAGGTTTTAACAAATCTACTAAAATACAAAGATATTTTGTTGGAAGCTATCACCCAAATTTTAAAGGAAGAAGATTCAAGCTTAGTAGATTCTGTTATCACTATTCTGAGAATATTAGGAAAGAATATTGAAAAAGACATTGTAAAATTACTATTAATAGATGATTTCATCGTAAAGAAAAATGCTGTTGTTTTATGTGGTAAATTGAAACTGAAGGATGCTGTAGATTTTTTAATTTCTAACTTAGATAATATCTATCATGAAGTGAGCGTTGCAGCAATTGAAGCTTTGGGAGAAATTGGAGATGTCTCGTCAATTCCAGAACTTTTAGATGTTTTAGATATTGAGGATGTAAGTTTTGAATATACGGATTTAGATATGAAGCTTTACATTTTAGACGCTATTAAGAGCATTTACCTTAATAATAAGGATGCTTCATATGATTATTTATATAATTCTCTGAGTAAAGAAAATGATACAATCAGAGAAAGTGTTGCATTTATTTTGGGTGAAATTGGTAAAGAAGAATTCGTTAAACCATTATGTAATCTACTAGCAATTCGAAACTTAGATGTGAGAAAGAATACAATTATCGCCTTAGGAAAAATTGGAAGTGTAGCTCCTTTAGAATATTTACTTAATATAATTAAAGATGAAAAAGCTTATTGGTTAATAAAAAAAGTTGCAATTGATGCTATTTATAATATATTTCAAACCAACTGGTATAAGGTAAAAGACGCTAAGCAAGATATAACAAGAGTATTGAATAAAAATATAGCAATTTTAACAGATTACTTAAGAACAAAGGAAGATGAAAATCATAAAGTGAAACTTAGCATAATTAAATTATTAGAAATTTATGGAGGGGAGCAAGCTTTAAACTCTTTACTCAGGAGAGTAAATGATTTCCATAGAGTTGTACGAATTTATGCTTCAAATGCGATAAAAAAGATTGAAGAAAGACTGGAATTAGAAAATTAATATCTCTGAATGGATTTTATAATTAGTTAT
>CAYNEU010000207.1:0-4598 GCA_964396275.1 uncultured archaeon
TCCAAAGAGATTAACTTGATAATTCTAATCAGTTTTATTTACCCTTTTTCTACATAATTCTATTGCTTTTGGATTGTTATCTACTCCAATCCAAGTTCTTTTTAATTTTTTTGCTACGACTAAAGTTGTGCCCGTTCCACAAAAAAAGTCTGCTACAAGATCTCCTTCATTGGATGAAGCTAAAATGATACGTTCTAATAACTTTTCTGGTTTCTGAGTAGGATAACCAAGGTATTCTTTTGATCTTGTAGATGTTTGAAAGGAGTAGATATCATTCCATACATCACCTACAGCATTACCTGGTTTTTCATCTAAATATTGTTTTCCTCCACGTCTTTTTCTATAGAGGCGCCCGTTTTCATCTTTGTATCGGAACATTTTTTTGATATACTCATCTTTGTATGGGAGGTATTGTTTATTAAAAGTAAAAACATCAGATTTCGTGTAATAGAGAATAGTATCATGTTGTCTTACCCATCCTTTCACTTGGCTTTTAAATCCAGAGACACTACCTACATTCCATATGATTTCTCTTCGAAATCTTTTTTTCCCAAAAATAGTATCACATAAAGGCTTTAAATCAAAAACAGCATTGGGATCACAGTGACAATAAAAACCTCCAGTGGGCTTAATAACTCGATAAATCTCAATTAATCTTTCCATCATAAAATCTAAATACTCATCTAGGGAATGCCATAAATCAGAAAACTCCTTATAATCCACCCCACTAAAAAAAGGTGGATCTATATAAATTAAATCAATAATTTCTGCGGGAAAATTCTTTAAAAATTCTAGATTTTCTGCTAGATAAACTGCGTTTAATTTCATATGAAATTTAAATAACTATTGAAATTACTATATATTATGGAAAAAGATCGATTAAATAAGAAGTTCTTGGATGAGTTTAAGGATTATGATTTTTCGCACATTAAAGAAAATAACATCTATTTAGTAGGATCTATACAATTTAAAGATTATTTTATTAAAATCGAATCGATTTTACAAATCTTATATAATAAGTTAGTTTCTATCTGTTCTATCGATGGTTTATTAAACAAAAAGGAGTTTTCAACTAAAGAATGGGATATATTACAAAAGATTGCTTTAACTAAATTACAATTTCAAGAAGCTATTTTGGTCTTGGATGTTAATGGTTATATTGGAGACCACACAAGAGAGGAGATAGAATATTTTAATAAGAACTT
This sequence comes from uncultured archaeon, assembly GCA_964396275.1. Taxonomy (GTDB): domain Archaea; phylum Asgardarchaeota; class Lokiarchaeia; order Sigyniarchaeales; family SOKP01; genus Loki-b32. The sequence continues at coordinate 1,206 of CAYNEU010000207.1, forward strand.
GAAAAGGCCAATATATTATTTATCAAAATTAAAACCATCTAAATAGCTATATATACAATTTATTACACTTTTTTTTATCACTTTATTGAGGTAAATCATTAAATTGATTAACTCGCCATATTTTAAATTAAAGATTGAATTTAATTTGTAGATATTTCAAATTGTATATAAAAATCACACACGTAAAGGTTTAAACTCAAAATGGAATTGTTCCAAGTTTTTTGGGACGATCGTAATAAATTATTTTTAGAATTTAAAAAAAATGAAGAAGAACAACTTTTATTTTTTCCCGAAAAAATAAAACGATTAACAATGCAATTTGAAATTTCAAAACAAGAGCTTCCTCATAATCACCCTCCATATCTAATTGCTATTAAGAGATTATATCACTCCTCTGAAACTTTATCATTCTCGATCGAATTAGATGAATTAATGAATACTGAGGGATTACAGATTAAAATTCTAAGGTTATCTATTTTTCTCTACTCTGGTCAAAGATATCAATATCGTTTTGAAGAAAGTTTCAAAATCTCTGATATTTGGGTTAATGATGATTGTTATAATGGTTTTGAATTTGAAGATCTACAATTAAAAAGAAAAATTAAAGGTAAAATCACTCAAGAGAAAATATTCCAAGAAATAAAAACGAGCATTCATGAGAATACAGAAAAAAGAACTTTACTTTACCAAAAGAGCAAAATAGAAAAATCTTCCGAAGAAGATTCTCTAGCGTTATTAATAAGTGAAGGTAATAAGACATTAAAAAGAATAGAGCAAGCCTTACAGAACTTATCTTTCTCTTTTCAAAATACATCACATAGCACTATTCAATATATTCCTTCAGTTCCAAATAGGAGAGGATCTGAACCAGGAATTGAGAGAATTAAACTTCCAACAAAGCCTACTTTAATTCAAGGACAGATATCTCCTAGTAAACTAATGGTTATTAAAGAGATGAAATCAATCTTTAAAGAAAACATTGACCAAAATTCAGAATTTACTATTCAAAGTATTCTAAAACCATTATCTGAGGAAGAATTAAATGCAATGAGACCTAATGATGAAGACTTGAAGAAAAAAGAAAAAGAAGCTATTAAAAACCAAATTAGAAGACTTAAAAAACAAGAGGATAAAGAAATTCATTTAGAAAATTTGAAACCACCAGAATAATTAATAAAATTTTATTTGATCACAAAAACTATATTTATTATCAAATCTATAAGAGATAAAAGCTATTACTTTATGAGAAATCTTTAACTATATATCATTATACGTATCTAAAAAAACACAATTCAATCGAGGTTAAATAAAATTTTATTAAATTACTTCATAGGTACTGCAGGAAGTGGAAAAAGTACTCTTACTGGAGATATAAAAAACTATGTTGTGAATAGAGATCCAGAAATCTCTGCAATTTCGTTAAATTTAGATCCAGGCGTAAGATTAATGCCCTACCAGCCTGATATTGATATACGAGATTATATTGTACTTGAGGAAGTTATGGAAAAATATAGTTTAGGACCAAATGGAGCGATGATTCTAGCCTCGGATTTAATGGTGAATTATCTTGATGATTTAAAAGACGAAATTGATGACTATAATCCAGATTGGATATTTGTAGATACTGCTGGACAACTAGAACTTTTTGCTTTTAGAGAAACGGGGCCATTAATAGCAAGTACTTTAGGTTTTGGTTCCATTCAAAGAGCAGTTACCTTTCTTTTTGATTCAAATTTTGTACTTAGACCAAATGGATTTATTTCCACATTATTACTTGCTGCCTCCGTCCAATTCCGATTTAAAAATATTTCTCAGATAAATGTGCTCTCTAAAGTAGATCTGTTAGATGAAGATCAGATCGAGATGATTGTTAATTGGAGCCAAGATTTTCGAGCTCTAGAGGATTCTACAAATGAACGTGAGAAAGGATTAATTAGAGAATTATCAATGTTAATTTCAGATGTTTTCATTCAATTAGGTTCAACTTCAGAATTAATACCTTGCTCAACCAAGGAAGAAAGAGGTTTAGAACTGCTATTTGCATATTTACAAAGAATTTTTGATTCTGATAAATCTAAATTCTATTAAACCCATCAAACTTGAAAAAAAAAAATGAAAATAATTGGTCCTATTGCTGGTATTGGTTCAAGATTACGTCCATTTACCTTAAGTAAGCCAAAAGCATTCTTAACGGTTGCGGGTAAAACTGTCTTAGACCATATACTTCTTAAATTTAGTAATACATTTGATTCTGATACAGAATTAATTTTAATCGTGGGTTATAAAAAACAGCAAATAATACAATATATCAAAAATCATTATAGCGATAAATTTAAATTAACATTTGTTGAACAAATTCCACGAGGATACAAAGAAGGCATACCTTATTATTGGGGTTTAGGTGAAGCGGTCTATTTAGCACATAATAGATTCAAAGAAACAAAAATAAAAAGTTTAGACCAAGATAAAAGAGAGGGCTCTCTTATTTTCCTAGGTGATATGATACCCATTGATGAATATTCATATTTGCTTTACAAATATTGGGAATCCGATGTAGATGGAATAATAACCGTCATGAAAATACCAAAGGAGGATGCTAGTTCTTATGGTGTAGTAGTAGTAGATAGTAATAATATAATCAAAAAACTTGTAGAAAAACCTCAAGACTTTATATCAGATTTAGCTATTGCTGGATTATATTCATTTTCTAAAACCGCAACTATATCGCTTTTTAAAAATATAAAAAAATATCTAGATCAGCGGAAGAATAATCCTAAAGAAGTTTATATGACAGAAAGTTTACAAGATCTGGTGGATCAAGGTTATAAGATCGCCGCTGTAGAATTAAAGCAAGGAATATTAGACTTTGGACGACCTTCTGAACTTTTAAGAGGGAATAGATATCTATTAAAACAAAATTATATTAGTTCTGAAGGATTTCAGAAATCTAATATTACAGTTGAGAGATCACACCTAAAAAATCCTGTTTTCATAGGATCGAATGCAAAAATCATAAATTCTATAATTGGACCATATGTTTCAATAGGTGATCAATCAAATATTGAAAATTGTATTTTAGAAAATTGTGTTATCGAAGAAAGAGCTCATCTTAATAATATAATTTCACAAAACTCAATTATTGGGAGTAATGTAAAAGTCGAAAATATCAGTAAGGATAATTTGATAATTGGGGATAAGAGTATTTTTTAAATACCTTTCAAATAATTATATGTTAAGCCTTGAAAAGTATCGGTTATAACTTCTATATATTATAGTTAAATATTAATTATAGAAATATTAAAATACTACATAATAATAACATGAATTTGATTAACTTTAAAATTAAAAAAAAAACGCGATAAATAATAGAATTATTTCTTTTTTTTCTTTTAA